>JBOHQZ010000012.1:0-21383 GCA_050732275.1 bacterium | reverse complement strand
ATCTGAAATGTTTTGTTTCCGTGAGATGTTCCATTTCCGTGAGCCAAGAATTTTAGAATTTTTTTCTGAGTTTTGCTGCGCAATGGCTTAGGACCAGCGAATGCTTTTATCAGTTGGTCTTAGTTTATCCGATGGGGAATTTTTTAAAACCAATGTCGCCCGAAGTGTTCCGGTTTTGAGCTTGTCTCAAAACCTGGCGTAGGCCGTTGGGTTTTTCTATCCGCTGGAAATAATTTTTTCGAGCTCGCCGGTTAGAGGCATTAACGTAAGGAAATTTTTATGCACAACACCAGAACCGCCACCAGAATATGTTTCATTTTTATTTCGTTTGCGTCGCTAAATTTGTTGGGTCAATCCAAACCTTACAGTGGCGCGGAATACCGCACCAAAGCCTCGCACACCTACGGACGCTTTGAAGTCCGGATAAAATCCGCTTCCGGCAGCGGCATGCTCACTTCATTCTTTACCTTCCACGACCCGGTTCCTTTCTCGACGGCGAATTGGAACGAGATCGACATCGAGGCCATGGGGCGTTATAGCAACGAGACCCAATTCAATACGATCACGCCCGGACGGATCGACCACGTCCGCCGCCAACCGATCAAATTCAATCCACACATCGCTTTTCATATTTTCGCCTTCGAATGGACGCCGGATTACATCGCCTGGTTCGTGGATGGCTATGAGGTGCATCGCCAGACCGCGAGCCACGTCAATACGTTGAGCCGCGAACAGAAAGTCATGATGAACATCTGGCAACCGACGGCCGTAGCCTGGGCGGGACTCTTCAATCCGGCGAGTTTGCCATTGCACGGATTTTATGATTGGGTGAAATACTATGCCTACACACCGGGTGTCGGGGATAATTTTACTTTGCAGTGGACGGACAATTTCGATAACTGGGATCAAAACCGCTGGAGCAAAGCGACGCACACCTTCGATGGCAATGACGCCGTTTTCATTCCGGACAATGTGGTTTTTAGAAATGGTTACATGATTCTATGCTTGACGATGCCGAATGCAACGGGATATCGAGGCGGTGTGATCGTTGATCTGGATGTGGATGCGCCGTATCTGGTGTGGGCCAGGGCCGAAGACAACACATTCAAGGTTTTCTTTTCCGAAGAGGTGGAGCGCGCCTCGGCGGAGACCGTAACTAATTATACCGTTCCGGGTGTGACGATTCAATCAGCCACGCTTTTGCCGGGCAACAAAATTGTCGCGCTCAAGACCGACACCTTGGATCTGACCAAATCTTATGTACTGGTAGCAACAGGGATAAAGGACCGCTCCAACTCCGCGCATCAAATGGGAGTGCAACATGCCGATGTTGCCAACGGCCTGCGTTTCCCCATAAAGATCAATGTGGCGGGAGGTGCGGAGGCCAATTTCTTGCCGGATAAAACCTGGGATTTTTATCAGGAATACGGCGCGGTTGGTGGTTCCATTAAAAGGCGTCCTCCCGGCACCATCATCTCCGGAACCAACGAAGAGGCCATTTATCAAACGGAAAGAGAAGCTTTGACGTTTTACCAGGTCCGCGTTCCCCCGGGGCGATATGACGTGACGTTGATGATGGCTGACACGAAATTCGACAATCCGGGCCAACGCGTTTTCGAGGTCTACGCGGAAGGGCAACGCGTCGTTGATAATTTGGATATCGTCGCCACTGTTGGCAAGAATGTCGCACTTGAAAAAGTGCTTTCCAGTTTCGACGTTTCCGACGGCGTTCTCGACCTTTATTTCAAGCCGCAGATTGATTTTCCCACGCTGAGCGGCGTGAAAATCACCCGGCTCGTTTCGACGGGCGTAAAATTCAATCAAGCAGTTCCCGAGAAATTCGCTTTCGCTATTTACCCGAATCCCTTCAACCCCTCGACCAAAATTGTTTACACCCTGGAAAAATCGGGCCGGGTGAAGCTCGTGCTGTTCGACACCCTCGGACGATTGGTGGGAAATTTGGCCGAAACGTTGCAACCGGCCGGGACGCACACCTATCTGCTCGAAACGAATCAGCTCAGCGCCGGCGTTTATTTTGTCAATATGCTGTTTGACGGACAAATAGTGGCAACGACGAAACTCCTATTTTTGAAGTAAGGCCTGCGATGCAAAACTTTTTAATCTGTTTGAGCCGCCAACTTTTTGAGCATATCAGCGGTAGTGAGGATTGGTATTTCTTGGATATTCCCGAAATCTTTATCATTCGTCCATAGAGTTGTATTGAATTTTAAGGCGAGAGCCAGAATATCGACATCTTTGGGGCCGCGTTGTGCGATGAGTTCTTCTGCCTGTTTACGATTCTCATCATACACTACCGGAGGCATGGAAACGATTGAAAAGCGGTCAAAGGCGTAAAACAACTCACTTTCAGGAACACCAGACTGGCTGGCAATCTCTGGGATGTATTTCTTGACTTCCCAAGTTGTATGCTCGGTCGTGATGAAGCTAACCTTGCCCGAAAAAAGCGCGATTCTCGCTTTCCCGCCGCGAAGTGCGGACAGTAGAGGGTTCGCGTCAACTGTGATGGTTTCCTTCTGCGCGCTCATGATAGAGACGTTGTCTGAATTTCTCAAAATCGGCCAAGGTATCTTCCTCGCTGATTCCTTTAGCTTCGAGCGCAGCGCGGACCCTGTCCGTGATTTCGAATATTTTTTCCTGTTCCTCTAATTCAAGCAACTTCTCTTCAATGATGCGATAAACGAATTCATCAGGTTTGTCAAAGCCCTTTTTTTTCGCCGCTGCGGAAATTTTGGGCATGAGCGTACCGGGAATGCTGATGGCTGTTGACATAGTGCAACTCCTGACTTTAAAAGTTCAAACGCATATTCTCAGCCAATTTACTCGCTAAACAAAATAAGCAAAAAAAGGAAAGAAGGCAAGAGGAAATCCACTTACATAAGGAAATCCACTTAATTATCCGACAAGCGTTGAGCCGGATTGAAAATGAAATCTCAACATAAAAAAATAATTT
This sequence comes from bacterium, assembly GCA_050732275.1. Taxonomy (GTDB): domain Bacteria; phylum Zhuqueibacterota; class Zhuqueibacteria; order Zhuqueibacterales; family Zhuqueibacteraceae; genus Zhuqueibacter. The sequence goes on along the minus strand of JBOHQZ010000012.1, from coordinate 18,412 downwards.
TCGCACTTTTAACGGCGCTGTCGCCGATTGTCTTTTTCGTCTTGCTGGAGGGCTTGCTCCGGCTATTCGGCTTATTCCGGCAAGAACCTTTCATCGTTGAAACCAGCCATCGCGGCAAAGAATATTACCGGCTCAACCAATGGGTGGCGAAGCGGTATTTTGATCCCAGGCAAGTAACGGTTCCCGGCCTGCAGCCGGAAAAGTTTGTAAAGAACAAAGACGCAAAAACATTTCGCATTTTTTGTCTGGGCGAATCAACCACGGCGGGGTTCCCCTTCGATTGTCAGGTGCCGTTTCCCGCGCAGCTCCGGTATCTCCTCGCGCAAGCGTATCCCCAATATCAAATCGAAGTGATCAATGTTGGAATCTCGGCCGTCAACAGTTTTACCGTCGTCGATCTCCTGCCCGATATTCTTGCGCATGCGCCGGATTTGATCATCATTTACATGGGGCACAACGAGTTCTACGGAGCGTACGGCAGCGCTTCGACCGTTTCGCTGGGGCAACATGACGGATTCATTCGATTTTACCTGAAGCTGCAAAAGCTGCACTTCGTGCAGATGCTCAAGCGGCTCGTTGCGCTTTTTTCCTCCTCGAAAAATACGCCGTCGCCGCACCGCGACTTGATGCCGAGCGTGATCAAAGATCAGTCGATTATTTACGAGTCGGAAAAGTATCGCCGCACCCTGCAAAGCTTTCAAAATAATCTCGATCTCATTATAGACAAGTGTGCGGAGAAAAATGTCCCCGCCATTCTGAGCAATCTTGTGGCCAATGTTCGTGATCTGCCGCCATTTGCCAGCGCAAACCTCGAATTGATGAATGAACAAATCAAAAAGAGTTATGAAGCAATAGTGGCGCGTGGTGACAGCCTGTTGGCGCGCGAACTTTATGCTGAAAGTGTGACGATTTATCGCAAGGCCTTGGCGCAGGATTCAAGCGTGGCGCAATTGTGGTACAACATCGGGAAAGCGTTTGCGGCTTTGCAGGATTCTATCGCAGCCAATCACTTTCTTTATGGCGCCAAAGATCGGGATGTCATTCGCTTCCGCGCCAGCGAGCACGTCAATCAAATCATCGCGGAAGCAGCGCAAAAATATCAGGCGCGCTGCGTGGATATGAAAACGATCTTCACCCAACGTTCGCCGCAGGGACTTATCGGCAACAACATTATGGTCGATCATCTGCATCCCGATCCCAATGGCTATTATCTCATGGCCATAGCTTTTTATGATGCGGTCCGCGCCACCGGCCTGTTGAAAAATCCTGAGGCGAATTTCACCCCGGCGGCGCAACCGTATTTTGTGACGGATCTGGATTGGGACATCGGCTTGCTGAAAGTTTTTGAAATGACGCACCGCTGGCCTTTTCCGGAACAGCCGGTGAAGCTTGACGATTACAAACCTTACGGTGATCCGGCAGCCACGGCGATTGCCAAAGAGTATTTGTTGGCCGATAACGTTTGGTCCCGCGCCCATTACAAAATGGCGGATGAATATATGAAGCGCCAGGATTTCGAACGCGCCCGGCAAGAGTATCTGGCGGTGAGCGTGTTTGCGCCGGACGATCCATATCCTTTCCAGATGGTGGCAAAAACGTACGAAACCGAGGGCGCGTGGGACAGGCGTGAAATCTTTCTGAAAAAGACTTTGCCGCTCTCCGATCAGAAAGGCATGCTTCTTTATCAAATCGCCATGGCGCAATGGCAGCAAAAGAACCTTATTGCGGCCTGCGAGTCCATGACCAAAGCTTTGAACTATCCGGATTTAAGCCGCGTCCAAAAGCAAAATGCGCGTTTTTATTTGGCGGGCTTTTATGCTGACTCGCGCGATTTCGCCAGCGCGCGAAACATTCTGATCGCGCTGCTGCGCGAAGACCCGGGCTTTCAACCGGCGCGGGTATTTTTGCAAAAGCTCGGGCCGTAGCGATTGCACATGTAAAAACTAAGATCGAATAATTTTGTTGCTTTTCACCGGTCTTTTTTTTAAACTTTAAAATAAGTTCCGCCTTTGATAAGGCAAAGTTTTCTCCACATTGAATGTAAATGGTGAAGCAATATGGACGAGAGAAAACCAAAATCACTCATTGTAGAAATTATCGAAACGCTACATGCTGCCAGAGAGGTTTGTATTGGCTATGAAAAAAAATACAATATGCTCTCCGAGCAGTTCTTCGAGCTCTATTCACAAGGGCTGCTTGATGATGACGGACTGAATTACGACTTCGTTGATTGGGCCGGTTCCTACAAGACGGCTCTCGAATGTCAACGTGAATATAATAGTCAGGTCAAGCAGTCTACTCCAACGGAAAGGATAACTCATTTGAAGGCCCATGCCGTGGTCGCTTGACAGTTACGAAGAATTTGTATACCGGATTCGTGATATTTTTCCCCACATTAAACATCATCGCATCCTCGCACCAGGACTGTCATTTAAAGAGCCCAATCTGCCTTATTTGATTCATGAAATAGAAAATCTTTTCTTCTCCCAACGCGGGCAAGCCGCAACAAAAAGAATTTTGTAAGCGGATTTAGCGGATCAAGCGGAAAGTAAACAGATTTATCCGCTTGATCCGCTAAATCCGCTTACAGAAAAATTTTTATTTTAAAAGCAAAGATTTCATTTTTAATGGCTAATTCGTGAAGCGTCCAGACAGTTGTCTGAATAGTTACTGTTATTTTTCGGAAAGCCTTTCTTATTTTTAAGAGAACGATTATCAAATCAATAACACCCCGGTTATCAAATTGATAAATTTTGTGCTTGAGCCGTTATATTATTCTGCCTAATTCATTGTATTTCCAACACCACATTCGCTCGGAAGATTGGCGCAATTTTTGTTAAATTTATGTCATGACCTTTGACGGGTGTAATTCCCAAAAGTTGGTGGGGAATTAAAGAGCTTTGCTTCTGACAGGATAAGATGATCGACTTGATTTTCTGAAATCCTGTAATCCTGTCAAAAGACAACTTTTGGAAATTGCACCCACCTCGACCGTTTGCTCCAAACATCTCCGGTCACGCTTCAGAAAGCTGCATGCTTAGTGAAACTGTTGTTCTCTCGCCTGACGCTGTTCTTACAAAATTAGGGATTGAAAAATGAAAAAGATGATTTGCGCCTTTGTGCTCTTCAATTGCCTAACAACCGCTTCTCCCCTTTCAACAGACGATAAAAACAATCGCAAACCGAATACCGCGGAGCAAGTCGCGGATTTGTTGGCCAAGATGACGCTGGAGGAAAAAGTCGGCCAAATGACGCAGGTGACGATCGACGTGGTTGCCAATAATCATCGCGCGCCGGGAACCTGGCAGCAGTTGGATGCGGCAAAACTGCATACGGCGGTTGTCAAGTACAATGTCGGTTCGATTCTGAATGTGATGGGCTCCGCCTACTCACTCGACAATTGGCACGAGATTATCACCCGTATCCAGGATGTGGCGCTCAAGGAAAGCCGTTTGAAAATTCCGGTGCTGTATGGCATCGATGCGATTCATGGCGCGAATTATACGACCGGTGCGACCATCTTCCCGCAAAGCTTGGGCATGGCAGCAACGTGGAATCCGGAGTTGATGAAAAAAGACGGCGAGATCACCGCATACGAAGTCCGCGCCAGCGGCATTCCCTGGAATTTCAATCCCGTGCTCGATATCGGCCGGCAGCCGCTATGGCCTCGGCTCTTCGAAACGTTCGGCGAAGATCCTTTTTTGGCTGCAACGATGGCGACGGCCTACGTAAAAGGCTTGGAAGGCGACAATAACGACGTGTCGCAAAAAGACAAAATTGCCGCTTGCGTCAAACATTATCTTGGCTATAGTTTTCCCCATACCGGCAAAGACCGCACGCCGGCTTATATTCCCGACCGTTTGTTGCGCGAAAGTTTTCTGCCTGCTTACCAGGCCGGCATCGAGGCGGGGGCACACACTGTGATGGTCAACTCCTCGGAAATCAACGGCATTCCGGTGCATGCCAGCCATTATTATCTGACCGAGTTGTTGCGCGACGAGCTTGGTTTCAAGGGCTTCGTGGTGTCGGATTGGCAGGATATCATCAACTTGCACACGCGCGAGAAGGTTGCCGCCACCCCCAAAGAGGCCGTGCGGCAGGCGGTGATGGCCGGCATCGACATGAGCATGGTGCCGCTCGACTTCAGCTTTTATGATCTGCTCCTGGAATTAGCCAAAGAAGGCAGCGTGCCGATCGCGCGCATCGACGAGGCGGTTAGCCGCATTCTTTGGGTTAAATTCAAGCTCGGGCTTTTTGACCAGTCCTATCCGGACAAAACTCTCAAAGCGAAATTCGCTTCGCCTGAATCTAGAAAGGTGGCGTTGCAAGCGGCGCAAGAGTCCATCATTTTGCTCAAGAATAAAGACAATATTCTGCCGCTTGCCAAAGACGCTAAAATTTTGGTCACCGGCCCGACAGCGAATAAACTGGCGGTTCTCAATAGCGGCTGGACGATTACGTGGCAAGGCAATGACGAGTCATTATATCCGAAAGACCGGGACAACATCCTTCAAGCTGTTGAAAAGAAATTCGGCAAGAGCAACGTCACGTATATGCCGGGGACGAATTTCAACGAGGAGATCGATGTTGCCGCAGCGGCCAAAGCCGCTCAGCAAGCGAGCGTGGTGGTTCTCTGTTTGGGCGAGGATGCCTATTGTGAAACACCGGGCAATATCACTGATCTGACTTTGCCCAAAGCGCAGATCAATCTGGCGCAAGCTCTCCAACAAACCGGGAAGCCAATCGTTTTGATTTTAGCGGAAGGCCGGCCTCGTCTCATCCGCGAAATCGCAGAGAAGACCAACGCCATTTTGGCCGCGTTTCTGCCCGGCATGGAGGGCGGCACTGCCATCGCCGATGTGCTTGCCGGCGAAGTGAATCCTTCTGGCAAGCTGCCCATTACCTACCCCAAATATCCGAATGATTTGACGCTGTACGATCATAAATTCAGCGAGAGTTCGAGCGAATTTCAAGCTTATAATCCGCAATTTCCGTTCGGTTTCGGTTTGAGTTACACGAGCTTTGAGTACAGCGGCCTCGTGCTGGAAAAGACCAAGCTGAAATCCGGCGAAGAATTGAAAGTGACGGTGACGGTCAAAAACACGGGCCAGCGTGCGGGGAAGGAAGTCGTGCAACTGTACTTGACCGATTTGGTGGCTTCGGTGACGCCGAGCAACAAGAGGCTGAAACGATTTGCAAAAATCGAGTTGGCGCCGGGCGAAAGCAAGATGGTGAGCTTTACGTTGAATGGAAAAGATCTCTCCTTCATCGGGCGTGACAACAAGCCGACGGTTGAGCCGGGCGAATTCAAAGTTGCCATCGGCAAGCTGTCACAAAATTTTGTGCTTGAATGATTTCTGTAAAAGGGCGTTTGAAAAGTAGACTGACCGGTCACTTAAAGTTGTTGAATTTTAGAAAATCTGTGCTTAAAAGTGACCGGTCAGTGATTTTCCAAATGCGCTCTAAAGGAGGTGATAAGCAAAAAAGTCAAGTTGGCAAATAATTCTTAAATTCACGAGTAGTAACTATTCAACTCACAATTTTTGAACAGCAAAAGCTGTAAGCGGATAAAGCGAATTGAGCAGATAATGCTTCTGATAAACAAACTCCTTAAATCCGCTTTATCCGTTCAATCCGCTTACAAAAATAATAGCTGAATAGTTACACGAGTATGTATTCATCCATTACCCGTGGAGGATAGTGATGAAACGTTACAATTTGTTACTTTCGCTCTTGCTCCTTCCCTGCCTGGCCTTTGGACAGGAAGCGTTGGAGACCTTCGACGCTGCACCGGATTCGGGGCATTGGTTCTATGAATGGGTGGGCAGTTCCACGCAGACCGTTACGAATCTGTCCTACGTGAATGATCTCCTCAAGCTGGGGACGGGCTCTCTCAAAGTTGATTACGCCATTCAGGGCACGGAGAGTTGGGGCGGTTATGCGAATATCATGCACGGGGCGCCGGGAACCGGGGTGTTCGATTTTTCACCGTACACCCAACTGAAAGTGTGGTATTACAATGCCTCTCCTCAAACCAAAGCCGGCACCACCCATATTCGCGTTCTCTTGAAAGACATGAGCAACGTTCCCGTTGCCGACCGCACGATGACGGACATAGCCGCGAAGGCCGAGTTCTGGTACTCGCACTTCTTCATTTTAGATTCACAGCCCGGATGGAATGAGCTGGTGCTGCCGTTACAAGACGTCGGTCAACAATCTGATCAAGGCTTATGGCGTCCAGGTTGGGCTGGAGTTGCCGGCAACAACACGCTTGATTTGGACGCGATCAAGGCATATAAAATCGAATGGTCGATCGACGGCTCGGTCTATAACGCCGCCAACCCGCAAAATTCCGGCCTCTCCGCCGGCACGATCTATTTCGATCAGCTCGCGCTCTACGGCCATGCGTTTCCGGTCATCAATTACTTCGATACGACCGCAAGCGTCAATGCCTCTTTTGCTGGAACCGGCACCAGCGCCATTAGTGTGACGGATAACAAGCAAATGTTTTTCGAGACGGCCTCGGCACAGTTTGATTGGAAGGTTGATGCCGACCAGCCTTGGGGCGGTTTTGCGAGCCTGTCTTATGGCAACAACGCCGGCTTTTTGCCGGATATGCGAGGCAATACGCACCTGTCGTTGCGTTATAATAATTTTCTGGCCTCCAGCAGGCCGGGAAATGTAGTCTTTCGCATCCAACTGCACGAGTACAGCGAAGGCGACAATACCGAGGAAGTGTGGATTTACGAGGAGAAAACTATTCTCGAGGGAGCCTCCGGTTGGAACAAGCTGCTCATTCCGCTCGAAGATCGCGGCATGGGCGTGCCTCCAAATCATGAGGGTTTCTCCAATCCCGGTTGGGCCGGCGTTCCCGGCAACAGCAAGCTCGATTTTGACAAAGTGAGAAGATATGAAATCGTCTTCTCCGCGGCGCAGCAGGGAACCGTTTCGACGGGCGGTATTCTGTTCGATAATCTCGAGCTTTACGGCAAGCGCCAAACGGACTTTGAGCCGCCGGCTCGGGTTCAAGGCGTTGCCGCGGTTGCGGATGCCACCGGTGGCTTCAACCTCGTCATCTGGCAGGATGTACCAAATGAGGCCGGCGAGAGATACACGGTCTATGCCAGCACTAGCCCAATTACCGACGTTACCGCGCCCGGCGTGGAAGTTCTCGCGGATGGCATAGCCGAAAATATCCAGACCTATGTACACTATTTATATTATCCGCTGCAGGACAAGCCGGTGACATATTATTATGCCGTGAATGCTATCGACAGAGTGGGCAACATCGGCACACCGGGGGTTTCGACCGCCGGTGTGAACAACACCGCGAAAGGGAAGTCGACCATCTCGCTCAATCCGCCGGCGAACTTTGTCGCGGACGGCGATCTGACCGAATGGCAAAACAGCACCATTCAGCCGTTCATCTTCAAAAGGTCGGTCAGCCACGTCGGCCTCGGCGCTTTCGACAATGATGATGACCTGACCGTCACCATGTATATGGCGATAGACAAGCAATATTTCTATTTCGCCGTCGATGCCATCGACAATAGGTTCTCTTATGATCCCGCCGGCAACTGGTGGGAAGACGACGCCATCGAAATGTTTTTCGGCCTTTACGATGGCCGGCCCGGGCCGCCCCATCTTGCCAGGCAGCGCGGCGCGAAGCCGGATTATGCGCTGCAATTCCGCTACGATGGGCTGTTTCATCCGGACAACGGCAACCGGGTGATTTATAATCAGGATTCCACCAATTATTACTTCGAGGCTTTAGGCGCGTCGGATTATATCATTGAAACCAAGGTCAGGTTGAGCGACATCACCTTCGGAGATGATGCGCCTTTTGTGCCGGTCAACGGTATGAGAATTCCGATCGACTTCACCATCCACGATTCCGACGGCGCCAACGTGCGCGACGGTATCATGAGCTTGTCGCCGATCAACAACGACAATTCCTGGTCGTCACCACGCAATTGGACATTCGTTTGGATCGGCAATCAGGAGTCTCCGACGGCGGTTGAAGCGCCGCACGAGAATGGCGTCCCGCTCTCCTATAACCTGAGCCAGAATTATCCGAACCCGTTCAACCCGAGCACAAAGATCAGCTACTCTATTCGCAAGCCGGGTTTGGTGCGGGTCGAGCTTTACAACACCCTCGGTCAAAAAGTCCGGACGTTGGTTGATGAAGTCAAACCGGCCGGCACCTACACGCTCGAAGTTCAGGCCAACAACCTGCCGTCCGGCGTTTATTTCTATCGTATCAATGCCGGCGACTTCAAGCAAACTCGGAAAATGTTGTTGATGAAGTGACGGTAATCAGTGACCAGTAATCAGTGGTCAGTAATCATGTCTTTAAGTTAGCAAGCAAGGATTCCGTCCCGTAGGGACAGAGCGAAAATAGCCCAGAGATTTTATCTCTGGGAAACGAGATATACACCCTAATTCAAAGTCCCGTAGGGACGATTGAAAAAGAACGGCTGAGATATTGCGGATATGCCATTTTCATTCGTCCCTTTCGGGACTTGAGGGGTGTTTTAAATCTCGTTCTCACCAATGAATTGGTGGGCTATTTTCACAAGTCCCTTCGGGACAAAATAAATCATGGCATCATCTCCGCTTAATTTAATGACATGAACTAAAAACTGATCACTCATTCCAGACAAAGGGCGACGCGATGATCAATCGTGAACGGGCTGGATTCCTCTTACAAATGGCGTTGGTGTATTTGTTCCTGGTTTCATCCCAAAACGCTGTGGGACAACAAATCGCCACGCTTGCCGCCACCCTGCAGCTGCGCACGGTGGATGGAATCACTATTCCTTATCAGAATGGCATTCCCGTTCCTTCTTTCGAAAAGCAAAAGCGCACGACGATGAGCCTTAGCGGGCAATGGCGCAAGCAGCGCTTCGTGGCCAATCACGATCTCACGCTGAAAAGGCGAGACGCGGCCGGTTATGCGGAATTGCTTGTTGAGGCCGCCGATCGTTTCAAACCCGAGTATGACGACAGCAACTGGCCCACCATTCAGATTCCCGGCGTCGAAAATACCATCAATGCTTATGAGAGGCGGCCGGAGTATTATCAAGACGGCGTGTGGTATCGCCGCGCTTTTACGGTTCCTGCGGCGCAGCGCGGCCAATTCGCCAAGCTGATGTTTTATGCCGTCAATTACGTCGCCGATGTGTGGTTGAACGGCAATTATATCGGATATCACGAAGGCGGCTACACGTCTTTCGCTTTCGACGTTTCCAGCGCCATCAAATATGATAGCGTGAATGTTTTGGCCGTGCGCGTCGACAATCCGCCCTGGGCAACCCGCATCGACATCGTGCCCTACTCGCGCGTGGATTGGTTCAATTACACCGGAATCATCCACGAGGCTTATTTGGAATTTTCCAATCCGGTTTCCGTAATGCGCGCCGATGTGGTGCCCAAAGAAGTCGATGGCAAAATTCAAACCACCATCGCGTTGTTCAATGCTTCAGCCACGGCGCAAAACGCCGAAGTGCGGGTGGAGGTTTATGAAGCCAAAATTGACGCACAAAACATTCGCTCTGAAAGCGCTTCCGAACTACTCGGCGCCCCGGCGGCGGTTTCCGGACAAACGCAAAATTCATTGACAGTGCCTTCGCGCGAGAGCAAAGTTTTGAGAATGAATTTGACGGTGCAAAATCCCCGGCCGTGGTCGCCGCAACAGCCAAATCTTTATGTTTTGCGCGTCACCGTCTCTTCAGCCGGCCAAATGGTTGACGAATTTTTTACGCAATTTGGCATTCGCACAATAAAGACGGCCGGAAACAAATTTTTGCTCAATGAGAAGCCTGCCTTCTTTGTCGGCATGGCGCGCCACGAAGATCATCCGAATTATGGGCGCAGCATTCCCACCGCGACGATTTATGACGACCTCGTGACCATCAAAAATCTCAACGCCAATTGGCTGCGCACGGCGCACTACCCGAATCATCCCTTCACTTACCTGGCGGCGGATAGATTGGGTTTCGTCGTGATGGAAGAGATTCCGGTGTGGCAGTTCGATCTGCCTTCGGCTTGGGCGATTCAAAATTTGGTGCGGCGCATTCACGAGCAGATGTTCAAAGAAATGGTGTTCAGAGATTACAATCGCCCATCGATCGTACACTGGAGCACCAGCAATGAATGTTTGGATGTCACCAACAGACGAACTTTCATCCAACGCGTTAATCAAGAACTGGATAGCTTATATCCGGATGGCAGAATGGTCGGTCAATCCGCGGCGGCGGACCGGCCCGGGCCAGACGATCCATCGCAAGCCGTCAGCGATTATGCCGGCTGGACGATGTATTTCGGCGTTTTTCACGGCAACACCGCCTACACGGGAACGAAATATTTTTTGGTCGATGCGAACCTCGCCTTTCCACAAAAACCCATCATCAATACCGAATACGGCTACTGGTCATCGGAAAACGGCTCGACTGCCGGCGAGCAGGTCGAAATTTTCAATGACACGTTTCGCGCGTTGAAACAGCGCGCGGCGATGGACAGCCTGGGCAATTATGATTGTTGCGGTTATTTGATGGCGATGACCTGGTGGTGCGCATTTGATTGGTATCGCATGACCGAGGGTTATCAAAGCATGGGACTGTTGCACATGGATCGCGCCACGGAAAAGCCGGTGACACCGGTGCTGCGTGCGGCGTATCTGCCGTATTTCAAGGCTGGTGGGACAACCGGGGTGAAAGCACAAGACGGCGCTGCCGTGTTAATGCCGCAGCGGTTCGTGTTGCACCAGAATTACCCGAACCCGTTCAATCCGAGCACCAAAATCAATTTCGCGGTGCGCGAGAAAACCCACGTCAAGCTCGCCGTGCTCGACGTGTTGGGAAAAGAGATTGAAGTGCTCGTGGATGAAGTAAAAAATCCGGGGCATTACGAGGTGACCTTCTCCGCCACCAGCCACTCACGGAATTTGCCAAGCGGCGTTTATTTTTATAAATTGGTGACGGACGATTTCGTGGATGTGAAAAAAATGATTTTGATAAGGTAGGTTCGTAGTTTCGCCTTTAGGCGTCGGGCTTCCAGCAAAAGTTGAACGCCTGAAGGCGTCACTACAAACTTGAATCAAGGGACACTAAAATGGCTCTGCTCAAAACAAAAACAGACTGGCTTTTCTTTGCAATCGCCATGTTCATCAGCGCCGCCGGTTCGCTGCACGCGCAAACCACGGGCAAAATTGCCGGTAGGGTTACGGATAAAAAAACCGGCGACAGCCTGCCAGGTGCAAACGTCTTGATCGACGGCACCACACGCGGCGCCGTCACCGACCTCAATGGCGACTTTTATATCATTAACGTGGCCCCGGGTACGTACATGCTAAGAGTAACCTTGATCGGTTACGAGCCGGTTCGCGTGGAGGGCTTGCGCGTATCGGTTAACCGCACTTCAGACCTCGAGGTGAAAATGGCGCAGACGGCCGTGGAACTGGGTGAAGAGGTCGTGGTTACAGCGGAAAAAATCGCCATCAAAAAAGATCAGACCAGCGCGGTGCGGAATGTTTCAGCCGATCAAATCGAACTGTTGCCCATTGAAAGTGTTGGCGCGGTGATTAGCTTGCAGCCCGGCGTCGTGGCCGGACACTTTCGCGGCGGCAGAATGACCGAAGTGGCTTATCTCGTCGACGGCTTGCAGGTCGATGAATCTTTCGGCGGCTCCGGCAAAACCGTCGATCTCGAGCCGGAAGTGATTCAAGATTTGGAGGTGATCACCGGAACGTTCAACGCCGAATACGGCCGCGCGATGAGCGGCGTGGTGAATGCCGTCACCAAAGATGGCGGGAGCAGTTTTCACGGCGCCGCCTCGGCCGATCTGGCGAACTACTTGACCCCCAACAATGACATCTTTGTCGGCCTTAAAAACAGTGATTTTGACCGCAATCAGGATTACAAGCTGCAATTGAGCGGCCCGCTCCTGCTCGATCGCCTGACCTTCTTCACCAATTTTCGCTATCAGGATTATAAAAATCATCTCAACGGCATCCGGCGATTCAACGTCAACGACCTGAGCAATTTTGGCGAGGATCCCGCCCTGTGGTTTTCGCAAAACACCGGCGACAGCGCTTATGTTTCGATGAATGGCTCCAAAAACGTTTCGTTTACCGGCAAGCTGACCTCGAACCTCTTTAGAAATTTTAAGACGTCTTTGCTCTATACTTTGAACGATGATGAATGGCACACCTACGACCATGCTTACAAATTCAATCCGGATGGCATGGCCACGGCGTATCGCAACACGGATATGTACGCCTTGCAACTGAACCACATGTTCTCCAACCGGGCCTTCTACGAGATCAAGCTGTCTTATATCGACAATAATAACGGCTATTATGTTTATAAGAACCCGCTCGATCCCCGCTATGTCAACGATGTCTTTCTTTACAACGACGGTCCGGGCTTTTTTACCGGCGGGCAGAACAAGACGCACAATGAACGAAAGCTAAAGGATTACAATGCCAAATTCGATTTCTCCTGGCAAGTGAACAAGCATCATAGCCTCAAGACCGGCGCATTATATACCCATCACGATTTGAACAACGCGGAAGTGCAGATTCGAAATAAATACGCCGGCTCGGACAGTGAGAGCGTGCGTTACGAGCCGGTCGTGCTGCCGGACTTGACGGTCTATTCCGACATCTACCGTGTCAAGCCCAAGGAATTATCGGCCTACCTGCAAGACAAGATGGAATACGACGAGATGGTCATTAATTTCGGTTTGCGATATGACTATTTCGATCCCAACACGGTTTATCCCTCGCAACGCCGCAACCCGGCGAATCAGCTCGGCCCGCCGGTTTCACAGTCAACTTATCTCAAGGCCAAACCGCAAACCCAGATCAGCCCGCGTTTGGGCTTATCTTACCAGTTGAGCGATTTTGCGCTGTTGCACTTCAGCTACGGCCACTTTTTTCAAATGCCGCCGATGTATGCGCTCTATCAAAACCACTCCTTTCAAGTGCCGCCCGGAGATTATCAAACCACGATGGGCAACGCGCAAATCAAAGCCGAAAAGACCGTGCAATATGAAATCGGCCTCTGGCAACAAATCACTGAGGGCATGGGCGTTGAAGTGTCGCTTTTTTACCGGGATATTTATGATCTGTTGAGCGCCCAAATTTTCAGCACGTTCAACCAGATCGAATACGGCCTTTACTCCAACAAAGATTATGGAAACGCCAAAGGCCTGGAGATCAAATACGATTTTGTCCGCGGCGGCTTTGCGGCCAATCTCAATTACACGCTGCAATTTACCCGCGGCAACGCCGACAACCCGACGTTCACGTTCACGCGCGCCGGCAACAGCCAGGATCCCATCCCCACACTGATTCCCATGAGTTGGGATCAACGCCATACCATGAATGCCACGGTCGGCTACAATACCAGAAAGTTCGGCGTGACCACTATCGCATATTATAATTCCGGCACGCCATACACCTGGACGCCGCTAGCGGAAAATCTGCTCTCGCGGGTCAATCTGTATGCGAATAATGCCAAGCAACCGAGCCAGTACAATATTGACCTGGCCGGCTACTACAATCTCCGCATGATCGGCGGGGTGGATTTGCGATTGACGCTTTCCGTTTATAACTTGCTCGATCGTCTCAACGAAGTCGCCGTCAATTCTGAAACCGGCCGTGCCTACACCGACATCATCACGGCGTCAGAATTGGGAAATCATCGCAGCAATTTCAGCGAGTACATCGATCTGGTACACAACCCGTCAATGTACTCGGTGCCGCGCTATGTGAAATTTGGCATGGGCGTTTCGTTTTGATTGCAGTTTTTTGTAAATATTCAGCTACTATTTTTGTATGCGGATTGAACAGATAAAGCGGATTTCAGGAGTTTGTTTATCAAAATCAAGATCTGCTCAATCTGCTTTATCCGCTTACAGTTTTTGCTTTTATGAAAGTGTGAGCTCAATTTGCAATGACATTATAGATTAAGCCAAAACGAGTATGTATTCATCTTCATGGATGCGCTTAACATGAAAAAGACGATCGGATTTTTGCGAAGCTTTTTTATCTTTTCATTTCTCCTCGCCACTTCTCTTTTCGGGCAGGGCCGGCCGTATGAAGGCCCGGAGGATTTTCCCGGTGATATTGCCGCCGAGCGCGAAGGGTTTATGACCGGCAATCGCGTGTTTTTGTATTTTCGCAATACCACGGAGCTTTCCGATTGGCCGCGTCCGGATGTCTCGCTCTGGCCGAACAATGAAAGCGGCACCAAAATGCTGGACGGCATCGCCCTGCTCATCGGCGCGCGGGTTTATATCAAGAACGACTCGATTCCGGTCACAGATCCCATCGAAATCCGCACCCGCCGTGATTTGGATACGCTCTATTTTTTGCAAACCAGCTACCGCGAAGAAATGGATCGCGACCCTACCGGCACGGTCGAATGGGGATTCTATCCGGCGTTCGGCTACTTCAATGAGCTGAGCGAGTATCCGGCCATGAGCAATCGCCTTGAATCCTGGCCTCCTTTCGGGTGGCCCTCCATCGGCTACAGCAAAAAATGGCCGGGAGAATGGAACGGCCGTTTTGGGCGCGGCGTCATTTATGCCGATCTGGAATCTTTTTTTGTTGTCAATGACGCCCAGGATCAAGAGTATCTGGGCCCGGAGGATCGCATCAGATATTTCCCGCGGCCCGGCAGGTTCATCGGCGACAACTATCCCGCGGTCACGATTCAGAAAGGCAAGCCGTGGGGCGGCGTCGGCGTCCGCGTCGAGCAGCGCGGTTTTCAGTGGAACAATCCGCAAGCGCGCGACGCCGTTTTCTGGGAATACACCATTGCCAACATCTCCGACTATGATTTGCCGGACATGGCGTTTGGTTATTGGGTGGATAATTCCATCGGCGGCGACGCTGCCGACGACGAGCTGGGATACTTCGATAAACAAATCGACATGGCTTATTCCTGGGATGTGAATGCCGTCGGCCGCGCCGGCTTGGTGCCCGGCATCATGGGATTTGCTTATCTGGAAAGCCCGGGCTTGGCGTTCGACGGCGTTGATAATGATGACGACGGCCTCGTCGATGAGAAGAGAGATAACCGCGCCGCACGCCTGGTCGGACCGATCGAAGGGATCACGGATTTAAACAAATTTTTAACCGCCTACAAACTAAAATTAGAAGATCTGCGTGAACATTGGGATGCCGACGAAGATCAGGATTGGCAGGACGGCGAAGACCGCAACGGCGACGGCATTTATCAAGCCAGCGAATTTTCCGGCGATGACGTCGGGCTTGACGGGGTTGGTCCCAATGAATTGAATTATACCGGCCCTGACGAAGGCGAGTGCAACCATAAACCGGATTTTGCCGAGGGCGTGGGCAGCGAGCCGAATTTCGCTTTCACCGACGTTACCGAATCGGACATGGTGGGACTCACCGCCTTTCGTTTATTCCGTGTGCCCAGCCATACTTCGGAATTTCGCTGGTTCCGCGGTGACCGCTCCATGTGGGAGGTGATTGGCACGGACTCACTGGAGAGCTATTTTGGCAGCATCGCCAACCTGATCGAGACTTTCGCTTCCGGGCCCTTTCCCCTTTATAAGGGCAGAACCGAGCGCATCTCCATGTCGGAATTGCACTCGTACGATCCGCTCAATGGCTTAAATTCCGATGCGCATACGGCGCCGGCTTTGTTCGAGCAAAAGCGCATCGTGCAAGTGATCTACGAAAAGGATTATCGCTTTGCGCAACCGCCGATGACGCCGAGCCTGCAGGCAACCCCGGGCGACGGGTATGTGATTCTGACTTGGGACAATGTTGCCGATACCAGGACCCGCGATCCTTTCATCGGCAACGTCAACGATTTTGAAGGTTACAAGCTCTTTCGCGCCACGGACAAAAGATTGTCCGATGCGGAGGTCATCACCGACGGGTTCGGCACGCCCATTCTCAAAAAACCCATCTTTCAGTGCGATCTGATCGATGGCAAGCTGGGCTTCACGAATTTTGGCCTGGTCAACGGCGTGGCTTATAATCTCGGTTATGATACCGGCATCGTTCATTTCTTCATCGACAACACCGTGCAGAACGGCCGCACGTATTATTACGCGCTGGTAGCTTACGATTACGGCGCGCCGAATATCGGCCCCGGCATCGCGCCCTCCGAAAACAGCACGATCATCGAGTTGAATGAAAGCGAAGAGGTGCGCGCCTTTGGCAAGAACGTGCAGATCGTCACGCCGCATCAAAAAGCCGCCGGTTATGTGCCGCCCTCGTTGGGTGATGTCGTCGATCATACCGCCTTCGGCTCCTCCCCCATCGTTCCGGAAGTTTTGGCCGCCGGCGCTTTGAAAATCGGCCATACCTACAAAGTCAAATTCGGCGTCGACACGCTCTTCAACGTTCCCGATTATGATCATGGCCAGCTTTATACCAACAACGGCATTTTCGTTTACGATATGAATGCCGGCAACTCGCTGGTTTATCAAGAAACCCCGGAAAAATATGCCTTCGAAAATCTCGTGTACGATGACACGACCCAATATTGGCATTTCAATACCTCGGGCCAGTTGACCACGGATATTTTTGACGGCATGCGTTTGACCTTGCAGGAGCCGGTGGAAGTCGCCGCCCTCGATCCGATCAATTCCGGCTGGGTGGTGGGCAGAACCAACCTCAGAGTCACGCCGACCATTATCGAGACCCAGTATTTTTCGTGGGATTATGACATCGTTTTCACCAACAATCCCACGGCTTATAAAGGCCGGGTGACGACCAAAACCATGCGGAATGAAAATCACAGCCGCATTGCCAGCAACCAACTGCTGGTGAATCAGGATTTCAGTTTTTACGTGCTCAACAAATCGTTTAAAGGCGCCAACGGGGATTTCGAGGTGATGGATTTGGTCGTTTACGACATCAACGCCAACGGCCAGTTTGATATCTTGAGCGACCGCGTGTTGGTCGGCCCGGTCACCAAATCCGGACGTTGGGCCGGCACCGCATTTATCTTTGACTTCACTTTCCTGTCGGATGTATCGCAATTGCCGAGACCCGACGACGTCTATCGCCTCACCTTCAGACGCCCGTTTACCACGCTCGATTCGTTGATGTTCAAGGTCAACCCCGAAGGCGCTTTGGATGTGCAGGAGCTGAAGAGCACGATGAATGACATCAAAGTCGTGCCCAATCCCTACGTCATGACCAATGAGATGGAGCCGGCAGTGTCGAATCAATTTTTGAATCAGCGCCGGCGCCTTTTGTTTACCCATCTGCCGTCGCAGTGTACGATCAAAATCTTCACGATCAGCGGCGTTTTGGTCAATCAAATCGAGGTCGCCAATGCCTCAGAAAACGGCGCGGTGCATTGGGATCTCAAAACCCGCGAAGGCCTGGAAATCGCAGCCGGCATGTATATCTATCACGTCAAGGCCGCCGCCACCGGTGATGAAAAGATCGGCAAGTTCGCGGTGATCAAGTAGGTTCGCAGATTAAGGTGAAAAAATGAATGGCTCACGGAAGTGGAACAGCTCACGACTTTTTAGTCTGTTACAAGTGAAATCTTTGCAAAAAAAGCAAAAACTTTCTGGCTCACGGAAAAGAACTCTCACGGAAATAAAACAGACGAAAAATTCCGTGAGAGTTTCATTCCGTGAGCAATAATCTTTTTGGTTGCGGCTCGTCCGCGTTGTGTTTGTTTCCGTGAGAGTTCATTTCCGTGAGCCAAAACTTCTTCGTTTTTTTGAATATTCTGTGCGTGACTTTTTGCGAGATCATATTCACCAAGTTCAACACGAGGTAAAACCATCATGCGTCAGCACACGAAAATATTTTATATTATTATCGGTCTGATTTGGGGCATGACCGCCGGGGCCGGGTTTGCACAAAAACCTTACCGCGTCGGAACCACGGCCGCAAGTTTTCTCGAGATCGGCTACGGCAGCGCCGGCAGCGCCATGGGCGATGCTTACGTCAGCATGGCGAAGGATCTTTCAGCGCAATACTGGAACCCGGCCGGCCTGGCTTTTATGGAGCAGAACGAGGCCTTGTTTCTGCGGCAACCCTGGATCGCCGACATCGCCAGCACCTTCGCCGGTGTCGGTTTGGTGCTGCCGGACATTGGCACGCTGGCAATCGGGTTTTATCACATCGATTACGGCGAGCAGGAGGTCACCACCGTTCGCCAACAAGAAGGCACCGGCGAAATGTTCAACGCCAACGACTTCGCGCTGGCGCTGTCCTATTCACGGCGGCTGACGCACTGGTTCGCCTTTGGCGCCTCGGCAAAATATGTGTCGTCACAAATCTGGCACTCCAGCGCCAACGCCCTAGCCGTGGATTTGGGCGTGCAGATCAACACCGCTTTCTTCTCGATGACCGGCGAGCGCGAAAACGGCATGAGCATCGGCATGAGCATCGCCAATT
>JBOHQZ010000011.1:0-21751 GCA_050732275.1 bacterium | reverse complement strand
CGGCATAGCGCCACTGTAACAGGGTGACGACAAAAATGATCGCAAACAGAATCCACGAGAGCGCCGCTGCATAGCCCATACGAAATTCACGAAAGGCCTTCCACCAAATTTCGTAGACGATCGACCACGTGCCTTTCAGCGGGCCACCTTGAGTCATCACGTAAATCGGCCCAAAAAGTTGGAAGGTGGAAATGAATCCGGTGATGAACAAAAACAGATGCGCCGGCCCCAACAACGGCAGCGTGATATGAACAAAGCGACGCCAGCTCGTTGCGCTGTCGAGGTGTGCGGCTTCGTAAAGCTCGTCGGGAATGCCTTGCAGTGCCGCCAGATAGATCAGAATGTTGTAACCTAGTCCCTTCCATATCGACATCAAGACAATGGAGATTTTGGCCATCAACGGGGTGCCCAACCAATCCACAGGCGCTAGGCCAAATTTGATCAGCAGGGTATTGATCAACCCGAAGTCTTTGTTCAATAACCATTGCCAAATAATCGCTACTGCGATCGCCGAGGAGACGACTGGCAGAAAATAAACGGTCTTGAAGAAACCCATGCCGCGCAAGGGCTGGTTCAGTATAATGGCAAGGAATAGCGCCAACACCAAACCTAACGGCACACTGAGCGATAAAAAGAGCGTATTGGCAAGATATTGCCAAAATCCCGAGTCATGAGAAAAAATCTCGATGAAATTATCCCAATCAATGAAAGTTGGCACAGTGAAAATATCCCAGCGAAAGAGACTCATCACGAGTGAGGCCATTATCGGCCCGAGCATAAAAAGCAAAAATCCGATGATATTGGGCAGAAGAAAGCCGTAGGCAATCCAGCGGTCACGCTGCAGGTGTGATCTGAAAATTTTGGACATGGCGCTATGGCTCGTTTTTATTGTTTATACCGGTCATGTGAAAATGAAATCCGTTGACGGCTTTCAATCCATTGCGGTATTTTTTTAAAGCTACTTGCATTAACGAAGCTGCACCGTATCCTCCCAGTATCTCCACTTCACAAACCCGACACGATCCGGCGCGCCGTCCAACTGCAGGCCGTGCGTGTTCGGCAGCGCTTCCATCAGCGGCTTGCCGCGATGGAGCACTTTCAGCACATTCGAGGCGGAATAGCGGAGCGTGTTTTGTTCCACCGTCGCAAAGAGAAAATGTGCATCGGTTTCAAGCTCGCCGTATTTGACTTTGCCGAGATCGTAGAGATAGCGCGGACGAATATTCTCTCTCGCGATTTCCATTTCGAGATCGATTTTTATACCGAGAATGGATTTGCGTTCGCCGTTCATGATCTCAAGTCCGACGGCTTTGTAGGGTGTGGAGACTTCGAGGAGTTTGATTTGTGGTAAAAACGTTTCTGGTTTGGCCGCGCGATCATGCGGGATGAGCACGGTGACAAAAACTTCGGTATCACCCGCTTTGTAGCCGCTTGATTGCGTTTGGTAAATCGCCTGCTCATCCTGGTAACTGCGGCGAATCGGTTCCACGCCTTCGGTTTTAGCATACGTCTCGGGAAAATAAATGAGCAACGCTTGCTGCGGCGAAAACTTAAAGGTTTGAATCGAATCGGTGGCGACATCATAAAAATGCTCGCCGCGCGCTAAAACGTGCTGCGCATGCCAGAAGTTTGAAAACGTGAAATAGTCAGGACGCAAAATTTTGATGCCGTCAATGACCACAAAAAAGTTCTGATCTTTGACATAAGTGATCACGCGATCCCACTGATACCCGAGATCGTCGTCGATCAGCCGCGTGCGGCTCATGTCCACTTCTTTCAAATTCAGAAAATCAACTTTCTGGGTGCGCACTGGCCGATACGCGCCGGAGTTCTGCACAAATTCGAGCAGCGAAGTTTGAGATTTATCGCGTTTGTTTTTTCTCGCGACAATGCGATTGTGAAAATAATCAGCGCGAAACGCGCCATATTTGCCGCTCGGCAAATCATCGCGATAGCCGGCGTCGTGCAGCAGCACCGCGCCTTTGTTCATGAGCAGCACAATGCTGTTTTCGTCGGAATGACCGTGATGCATCTTCTCTTCTTCGACCGAAATGGTTTGCCGCAGGTATTCGCGCTGCAGCCAGCCACCATCGCCTTCGTCGCGGTAGTTGAGCAATAAATATGTGCTGGCGTCATCCCAGCCGTTGCGAAAAACGATTTTCTTGCCAACGACGTCTTCGAGCACTTCCTGGCTCAGGCTGCTGGGACGCTGCGGCTTTACAGATTCGTCGGCCCAGCGATAGGCATCGGTGAGCGCGTAGGCCTCGCCGACGCCGACCGCTTCCCCCGGTTTCATGGCTTTTTGCAAAATCGCCTGTGCCGCCCATTTCATTTCCGTGCTTTTGTAAACCGCCGCACCCTTCTCAAAAATCGGCACAAAACGCAAGCCTTCCCAAGACGAGCTCCAACGCGCGTCGCCAAATTCCGGGATCATGCCATGCGGCGCGATGAGCTTGGTGAAGTATTCGAGATAGTATTTGATGATCGGCGTTTCGTAAACTTGCAGTTGGTTCGCAGCTTCGACGTAAGAGAACAACGAGAGCAGCCAGACCGGATGATAAACCGTGGCGTCTTCGATCTCCCATTGCTTCAAATTGTCACCCGCGATAATCTCGGCCATTTGCCGCCACTTTTTCGCATGTGCATGATTCGGCATTGCCAGTGCCGCATAGATCAACGCTTCGGCGCGCAGCATGGCGCGATTCATCGCGCCCCACTCGGGAAAGTGAAAAATGAAATCGGCGCTGCCGGCGAGATCGGTTTCGATTTTTTCTTTCGTCTTCGTGTCCAACACCCCGCTGTTACGAATGCGCAGATAGGCACGAATGTACGGCGCCATAAAAAAGAAATTGGCAATGGCCGGTACGCCCTCTACATACTCGGCGCGGGCTTTCGCATAATCTTTCGGATACGTGTCGCGCAAACCGCCATACATCGCCAATAGTTCGACGGTTTTCGTCGCGTAAGATTTATTGTGCGTTTGCTCGTACAAAAACGCCAACGTGCTGGCCAAATAAATCGGATGCGCTGGCGCATCGTAGCCCCACAACACGTTCGGTTTGGTCGTCGCTTTCCATTGTGCGATCACCTCGGGATACTCTTTCCAGCCTTTCTCAGCAGACTTTTTGATTTCGTTCAAATACAGCGACTTCTGCGCGTACAACACTTGTACAAAAAAGAAACAGAGAAAACCGGTCAGAATAATTTTCATGATTAATTTTCCTCGATGATTCGCTAAATCCGTTCAATCCGCTTACTCTTTTTTTATGCGGATTGAGCAGATTGAGCGGATGGTTAAAATTACTTGTCGAGCAACTTACCTTGATCAAACGCCGCACACAGAGATGCCAAGTCGCCAATCGCTTCGCCGAGTTGGGCGGAGACGATTTCACAAGCTTCGGCGGCTTGTGGCAAGGCCTCCTCATAAAACACACGCTTGGCTGGCCTTAACAATGCTTCGCCGAGCCGCATACCGATTCCACCCAGGATGATGCGTTCCGGATTCAACGTATCGGCAAGAATCGCCAAGCCTCGTCCGAGATAAAATCCGGCGCGTTCAAACACCGCGCGCGCTTCGGTCGAATCATTTTGATACGCATTGTAAACATCAATCACGGTTGCCGACTCGCCCCAGATTGCGGGATACATCATCTGCGCCAGCTTGGCGATGCCGGTGCCGCTGCCATATCCTTCGAGCGAGCCGGCTTTGCCGTAACACAATGGGCCATCTTCGGCGATGCGAATATGGCCGATTTCTCCGGCGGTGTCACTCGTGCCGCGATAAAGCTGGCCGTTGAGAATCAATCCCGCGCCAAAACCCGTGCCCATGGTGATGAAGATAATGTTCCGGAAACCTTTTCCGGCGCCAAAATAAAATTCGGCCAATGCTCCGGCGTTGCCGTCATGTTCCACATACACTGGCAACATAAATCGTTCTGCTAACATTTTTTTCAACGGCACATTTGTCCAACCCGGAAGATTCGGCGGCGATTTGATGACGCCCTTGAGCACATCCAACGGCCCGCCAATGGAAACACTAATGGCGACAACACTTCCTCCTGCGGAATTGAGCGCCATTTCAATTGTTCTGTCGATTTCATCAAAGACGATGGCAAAACCGCGCTCGGCATGAGTCGGGAATTGTGTGCGCCATAAAATCTCGCCGCGCAATGAGCCCAACACCACGGCGATTTTGGTTCCACCAATATCAAGTCCGAGAATATTTTTTTTAGAAGCGTTCATTTTTTCATTAATAACTTTATTCCATCACCTATTTTATATTTTCCTGGAATCGTGACTGGAAGCTTGCCGGTGATGTCAATCGCGCCGAGGATCGCTCGTGCAATCGCCCGCTCGCCGACTTTGGCGCCATTGTATGGTGTGAGGATCACTGCGGTCTCTGGCAACTTCCCAATCACATAAGGATCGCCAAACGCAACGGTGATCACCGGTTTGGGCAATGCAGCAACGCGCGCAAAAAAATCTTGCACGGCCAGTGAGAAGGCTGGCTTGCCTTTCCACGCGCCAATCGAGAGATAAACTCCGAGCAGAATCACATCGACATCATCGAATTGTGCCATCTGCTGAATAAACTCACGACTTGATTCATTCGACAAGTTTGTGAGCGAAACCGTCGCGAGCTGCGATTCGAGCTGCCGGTGTAGCTCGCGACCAAATTCCGGATACGGCTCTTCTGAGACGGCGACAATTTTCAGACGTGTCTTTGTCGGCAATGGCAGTAGATTGTTCTGATTACGCAACAGCGTCACTGAAGCATTGGAAATTTTGTCGGCGAGCGCTTCGGTTTCGGGCGCGGCGACAATGTCGGAAATTTTCTCAATCTCAACTAAACGAGTACGTTCCAAGCCGAGCCATGATTTAACCGCCAAAATCCGGCGCACCGATTCATCCAAACGCTGCCGGCTAATGCGTCCGGATTGCACGGCGGCGAGCACACCATCATAAGCTTTCACAAATTCGGCGGGCACGAGAATCGCATCGACGCCGGCTGCGATGGCGAGGATCGCGGCTTCATCCGCGCTGTAGTGGTCGGTGATGCCTTGCATCGGCATGCCGTCGGTGACCACGAGGCCTTGAAATCCCAATTTGTTGCGCAGCAAGCCAGTGATAACCGGATAAGATAACGTGGCGGGACGTTTCGTCGCGTCGATTTGCGGCAGCGCGAGATGCGCCGTCATCACCGCTTTGGTGCCGGCCGCAATGCCGGCTTTGAATGAAACGAACTCGATGGTGTTCAAACGCTTTTCATCGAACGGCAAAACTGGCAGCTTCATGTGCGTGTCTTCTTCAGTATCGCCGTGTCCGGGAAAATGTTTGAGCGTGGCGATGATGCCGCCGTCTTGCAAGCCAGCCACGCAGGCGGCGACAAACTTTGCGACCTGCGCCGGGTCCTCGCCGAATGAACGCGTGTTGATGATCGAATTGTTGGGATTGTTATTCACGTCCGCGACCGGCGAGTTCGTCCAATTAATGCCCACCGCCCGCGCTTCGTGCGCCATGGCGCGGCCAAACTCGTAGGCCATGTTCGGATTACCGGTCGCTCCAAACGCCATCATCGACGGGAAGCCGGTGCCGCCGCCAGAAATGAAGCGCGGCAATTCCGGCATGCGGCCGCGCGCCCACCACCACGGCGTGTAGTAAGTCAAGCCGCTCTCGAGATCGGAGTTGATCAGCAGCGGAATTTTCGCCTCGCGTTGCAGGGCATTCGTCATCAGTGCGATGTCGGAGAGTATTCCCCCACCCAAAATAAAGGCGCCGACGTGATAGCGCTGCACCATCTCTATCGCATAGCGATAATTCGGGCTCTGCTTGTGGCTGTAAATGGCGACAAGGTCGGCGACAAATAATTGCCCGACTTTCTCTTCGAGCGCCATTGACGCCAATGTCGTCTCGACCCAATTCGAATCTTGGGTACGGGCGCCTGTAGCAAATAATAGTATTCCAATGATAAGCAAAAAAGATTTTGGCATTAGAGGGGATTCCTTTTAAATCAAGACGCGCTAAAGTTCAAACACAAAATTCAGCGCTCAATTCAAAAGCAATGACAGATCAAAAACAATGACAGAAAAATGAAGGACAAAAATATAGAGCATTAAAAAACCATAAACATTTTTTTGCTCTCCATTTTTCTGTCATAACTTTTTTAAAATTCAGTGACATTGGACAAGATGTCTGCTACGCTACCTCATTTACTTTCTGGCGCGTTTTTCGATGGCTTGCGCAATCTCCGTCCAAACTTTATCTCGATCACCCGTTGCTTCCGAAAATGTGATCACGGCTTTGCCATCGGTGGGCAGGGCTTGCAAATCTTTGAGCACAGGCTCAGATTGCCACAGACAATCGCGCACGATGATGGGGATGATGATCATGCCCTCTTTTTCGCGGCGCTTGAGCAGGTCGGGCAGCTCCTCGTCGTTGATGAACCGCGAGGCAATGAAATCGGCGCTGACCAGCAGCAAAGCCATGTCACATTCGTTGAGGGCTTGCTTGATAGCCTTAAACCACTCTTCGCCGGGTTGAATGCGCCGGTCTTGCCACGCATCAATGACGCCGCGCCGCTGCAGGCCTGACAGCATTTTGACCAATTCGTTCTTGAACGTTTCGTCTTGGTGTGAGTAACTGATAAAAATTTTTGGGGTCATGCTTTTCATCTCCTCAGCTATTCTTGCCGCGGTGTTTTCCCACTGCTCGTGCAACGCCTGCCGCAAGGGCGCAAAGCCCGCGTGCGCGAACGGGATGGCGTACAGATTCAGCACCAAATCAAACAGGCTCACCGGGTAGTGCGTGTCATCGCAAAAAGCACCGGGCTGGCAATATTTCATTTCGTGTGAACCGGCTTTGCCCGCCAGTGCGAGGGAAATCAAACTGCGCTTTCCCCAGCGCGCCCGAACGAGTATGGCATCGGCCTCCAGCGCTTTGGCTGCAGCTTGAAACGCTTGTTGATAGGCCGGCGTGTCCAGCACAATCACGAAATCATCCGGCTGCACGTGGCTGGCTTGCTCCACCACATACACGCCCGCGTCGTTCAGATCGTGGATGAGTTTTGCGGCCCATTCGGCTTGTTCGGGCAAGCGGCTGAGGTAACACTGCGGTGTCGCCCAGCCGCGCCGGAAGCCTTTGATGCGCGACAGATGCATTTCGGATTTGATCTTTCTCCATTTCATATTGCGCCTGATTTTGCCACTGGTTGATGCGGGTGAACGAGGGCGTGTAGCCGAGCAAGACCACCAGCATGGCATACAGGTTTTCCACGCGCCCACGCACCACGTAGGAGATGTCGTCGGTGGCGGGGAGATCGTCTTGCAAAGGGCGCTTTTGCTTGATCAGGCCGGGGAAAATCAACAGCGTGTCGTTGCCCAAGGTCTCGCGGAAGCAGAGGTTGTGCTGCAAGAAGCGCAGAATCGCGGCGTCGAGCAGGATTTGTTGCTCCGGCTTTTCCAAGCCTTTGAGCTCATCGAACGGATATTGGCCCTGCAACAGTTCGGCTTCGCTCACTGCACCGAGCTCGCGCGGGTTTTTATCCGCCAGCAAAACGATGGAAGCCGCGAGACTCACCAGCAGGTCGGGCGTGAGCAGAATGTGTTGCTCGCCCGCCGAGTTGTGCAAGATGGCAACGTAACCGTGCGTTTCCAAATGCCCCACCGCCGTCATCATCTCGGCGTCGGTGAACGACCAATTTTTATCCGTTGCTTGCAATTGTTCGCGCAGAGCAGCGGGATTTAACAACACGCCTTTGCGGTCGGGCTTTTCTTTGAGCGACAGCACGTAGTCTTTGATGCGCTTGAAGGTGAGGGTGGTCACCGTGGCCGTCATTTGTTCCCACGGAATTTGCGCTTTGAGCGTGGCGAGCAAAGCCTCCAGCCCTTCGCCGCTCATCGCGCTGGTGCTGATGCAACCGCCACGGATGCCGTAGCGCTGGCAGAACTGCTCGAGTTCCTGTTGCGAAAGGGCAGGTGCACCGCGATCGGCCCGTGCGCCGACCAGCACTGCGGGTGGCAATTGCCCTTTGCCCTTGAGTTGCTCCAGCCAAAACTCCACGCCCTTGAGTGGATCTTGCCGATTGCTGGGGTCGAACAGCACCAGCGCAGCGGCGACGTTATCTAAAAAGATGGAGTGAATTTGCCGGTAAACGTGCTGGCCCGCCAAATCCCACAGCACCGCTTCGCACTCGGTGCCGTCCTTGCGCTTCAAGCCGAGTTGCGGAATGGCCCAGAACTGCTGGCCGTGTGTGGAGGCGTGCTCTTTGAACTCGTCATGCGCCAGCCGCCAGCCCAGACCGGTTTTGCCCACGCCGGAATCGCCGACGAGCACGAGTTTGCCGGTGGTGTAATGGACCGAGTCGGTCAAACTATCTTCGCTCAACAATCCATCAGGATCTAATTGCCAAATTCTAATTACCTGCTGAAAATTACCTAAAGTGGCTAGAATTGGTTTCGTAGGATGGAAAGCAAGTCCGAGTGGAAGCATAGAGCCGCCAAGTGTAGACGACGTAGTCTCTGGAATAATTGCCACAGTCTCTTGCCTGTCGAGGCGCCATAGGCGCACTGCATTATCATCGGATTTTGATGCGAGTAACTTGTCATCGGAAGAGAAGCATATTTCAGCAATACGCCCCGTGTGCTTTTCCCAAATGCTTACTTGATGTCCGGTGGTGGCATTCCATATGCGGATTGTTTTATCGTCGGAACTTGAAAAAAGAGTGCTTTCATCCCGTGCCCATCTTAATCTTTCAACATAGCTATTATGACCTGTGATCGTACGCTTTATATTTCCATTCGCAACATCCCAAAGACGAATCGTTGAGTCATGTGAGCCTGACGCGATTGTTTCTCCATTCGGTGACCATGCTAAACAGTTAATTCGATCCTTATGTCCCTTTAGCCTTTGAGAAACTTTCCCATTGGCAATATCCCATATAATGATCACCTTATCATCTGCACCGGAAGCCAAGTTTTTCCCGTCCAGAGACCATGCGACATCCCATATTTGACCCGAATGCTTTTTTAGTATTTGTAGGGTTTTGCCGTTGGCAAGATTCCAAAGTCGAATGGCTCTGTCATATGATCCTGATGCAAGTGTATGCCCATCTGGTGACCACGCTACACTAGCTATTCTACTTTCATGTCCCTCCAGCACTAACATACATTTTCCGCGCTCCAGATCCCAAATGCAAATGGTTTTATCATCAGAAGACGAGGCGAGGTATAAACCATCTGGCGACCACGCGATGCGGTTTATCGCGGCTGTATGCCCGCGCAATACGTGGCGCAGGGTGAGGCCGGGAACGGGGGAGCCGCCAATTTCGAGGAAGTCTTTAGATCGTTTTCGTTGCCTCGGCTTTGGAGCCGCTTTCGGCGGTTTACGTTTTTGTTTACCCATATACATTGCTCCAGAGATCAGTCGTCTTTAAACGACTTGCTATTTTGAGTTTGCGATTTTAATCACAGGCTTTTTTAGGATCGTTCATACGTCGTCTCTTCAAACTTCACACCCACTGGATGATGCTCATTCAAAACTTTCTCCGGATACGCCAACACCCGTTTGCGGCGCTCCGGATCGTTTTTCGTCAGCTCATCCACCCAATGCGTACCGTACAAAACGTGATTCACTTCATCGGCGAGCAGAAATTCGAGCAACTGCACGGAGCGCGTATCGCCAACCTTTTTCGCTTTGGTGATCCAATCGCGCAGATGCTTGCAGCTTTCACTCTCGAAAGTCATGTTTGAAAGCGCGAGACGCTCCAACGGATCGGGGCGATTCACATCTTGTTCCCAGCCAAAGCAGCTCGTTCTGAACATGCCCACGTGGCCGCCAAGCTCTTCGAGACGGCGTTGCACAATCTCCGCGTGCCGCGCCTCATCCCACGCTTGGTGCGCCATGTCCATTTTCATCTGCCACGGAATTTCCGGACAGTCGGCGAGAATGCGTCCCATGCGTTCGACGGTGATGAACTCGCTATTGAGCAAGTCGTGCAGCAAGTGGCGCTTGCCGTCATCGTTATCAAAAGACCAATTCTTTTCGGTGAATTCGCTATCGTTTTCAATAATCTTCCAACGCGAATCACGCGCGGGGCGCTTGCTGTAGGGATGCGTTTTCTTGAATGAGATCGTGCCTTGCGCTTTGCCTTCGCCGCGAATGCCGCCGGCTTCGCGCAGATCGTTTTCCAACTCTTGCTGCCATTGGTTGGCTAATTTTAACAAGTCCGGGGAAACGATCAATCCGTGGATAATGGTTTCGCCCCACTCGCTGTGATCGTTTTCTTCCGCCAGAACGTTGCGCAGAATGTAAGCCGTCGGTTCATCCGCCGGCAGTTCGGCGTGTTCGAGATGATGTTCGTAAGCGGCCACCAATGCCGGTTTCAACACGCGATACAACGCCACCATGCGACGCAAGGAATCGTTGGCCCGCCAAATCTTTTCCAACAGTTTGACAAACTCATCGCTCGGCGCAATATAATGAAAATGCTCCGAACGGCCTTTCAACTCCGGCAAGCGTTTGCCGAGCATGTCGGCGTGCACCGCATCTTGATACATCTGCCGGCCAAAGCCGATTTTGATTTCCGGCTCGACGATCGTATACGCCCAGCTTCCCATCAATTCCATCATTTGAATCTCGACGTAACGATATTTGCCGAGCAGCTCGAGGTTTTGGGTGACGCTGATTGTATTCGACATTTTGGAAAACCCTTTTTAGTAAGCGGATTTAGCAGATTAAGCGGATAATGATTTCGTCTTTTTCCGCTAAATCCGTTTGATCCGCTTACTCATACTCTTTGAGATGTGGATTCACTAATCTTTGAATAATTAGCTCATCGCTGCCGAAGTTTACCAATAATCCAAGTTTCAGTTTTGTCACCTTTAAATAACTTAAAAGCTGCGCTTCAAATCGCGGGTGAAGTTCAGCTACAGATTTCAATTCTAAAATGATTTTTCCATAGACAAGTATATCGACGCGATACTCGTCAACCTGTTTGCCGCGATAAATGATGGGATATATTTTCTCTCTTTCAAAAGGCACACCCTCTTGTTCAAAATCTACAAGAACCGATTGTTTGTAGGTCTCCTCACGGAATCCGGGCCCGTGCGTATTGTAAACGTTGAACAGGCTGCCACGGATTTTAAAGGTCAAGTCTTCATAAATCAAGTTGCCCATAACACCCTCCTGAGATTTAATGAAGTTCAAAAAGCTTGGGTAAGCGGATTTAGCAGATTGAGCGGATTGGTTTATCCGCTCAATCCGTTCAATCCGCTTACTGTTTTTTTATTGTTGTATAAATACTCAACTCTTACTGTCGTCATTCCATAACGCCCAGTTTCGATAGTTTGATTTTGCTCAGCCGGCAGCGCCGTCACTTCATCTTCATTCAGCATAGCCATTGCCACTCGTTTGATAGCAGCAGTCATCGTCAAATTTGTGGTAATTGCATGTTGCGTCGGATTCCACCACCGCACAATGGCAGCTTTTGCATCTTCGCTTTCTTTGATCGCGCTCAAAACGGCGGTTTTCGGCGAAAG
Organism: bacterium; assembly: GCA_050732275.1. Taxonomy (GTDB): domain Bacteria; phylum Zhuqueibacterota; class Zhuqueibacteria; order Zhuqueibacterales; family Zhuqueibacteraceae; genus Zhuqueibacter. The sequence continues at coordinate 10,217 of JBOHQZ010000011.1, read as the reverse complement.
CGCGAGCAGGGAATCTTCCAGTTTCAATTCTTCAGTGTTCTTTCGTCGCAACGCCAGCATCGGATAGTGAAATTTTTCGCACTGCTCGTTAATGCTTTCCATCGTCTCAAACTCCTCGGTACGATGTGGGAAGATCGCATATTTGAACGTGTGCGTGCCAAGGCACTGCGCTTCGGGCGTTTCATTGTGCCAGCCGGATTTTCCGCCAGGCCGCGTGATGAGATTTTCGCCAGCCAACAGACCGACACAACGCAGCAACGTCAGCGCCAGCGTACCTTTGCCGTCAAGCTTCAATTCGTACTCCGGCAAGCCGTAAGCGAGAAGCGTCAAAGCTTGGTCGTCATCTTTGATGGTTACGAATCGCTGCATGGGCGCCACTTTCGCCGGATGCTCGATGGTGAATTCATTTAAATTGTACTCTTTTTGTTGGCGTTTTACAACACAAAACTGTGAATCGGCATAAACTGTATCTGTTTTCATTCCCGACGGGAACAGCACGCGCAGGCGATGATCTTTCGCGTTGTTGGTGATCGTAGTTTCAACCTCGACCGCGCGCGAATGCGGCGTGAGAAAGAGCGTCGTCGTGATCGGAATTTTTGCCGTCTTCGTGCTGCGGGCTTGCTTGTCCGGCGTTGCGGACGCGGGCACGATCATCGTCAATCGGATTTGCAACGCAGCGCGCAACGGCCCTTTTTCGATTAACTTGATTCGGGCTTTTCCTTTATTGGAATTGACCCAGCGATCTTTGGGTGGATAGGAATAATTATACTCGTCGCCCACGTCGCCGGAATCTTCAAAAATGTTGAGCTTCGTGTATTTCGCGCCCATGGTTTTATCCTTTAATATGACTTCGCCGCGATCATTTACTTCGACCCACAGATACGCGTTCTCTATAAAATTTTTGCCGGTTTTGAGATTTGAAGCATACTTGGGAAAGCGAGCCGTCTTTTGGATCACGAGTCCTTTGAATCCCACCGGTGGCACGTCGTGGATGTCGATCAGCACGGAAAATTTGTCCGCATAACTTTGCTTGGGGTAATTGTATTGTGAATAGGTAATATCATAACCTTCTTCACGCCGGACAAGCTGATAAGGCACTTCTTTCCCATCTCCATCCAACAAAATAAAACCGGAAATCGGCGGGAGTTTTGGCGCGACTTTCACATCGGGATTCAATCCCACCACAATATCCTGCAAATAAAAATTCACCTGCGCTTCAGCAACTTCGCTGCGTGCAAACGGCGAAGGGTTAAAAAAGAAAATGTATTGATCATCGCGGTAGGCGAGATCATCATACGGAATGAGGAGATTGAGGCAGGTTTCAATCACCGAGTTGCCGATTTCTTTGACCGCTTTGAAGCGCGTCATCATCTCGCGGTGTACACTGTCGATACTGCAGCCGCAGATGCTGTCATGCGGATGGTTTTGCAGCAAATTTTTCCACGCCTGCTGAATGAGCGGCGTCTGCGAGCGCATGCCTTTCGTCATTGCAAAAACGTTGAGTGGCTCGACATAACGCTCCAACAAAGCTTGGCAGTTCCAATTCTCCTGTTTGAGATAAATCCGGCTCGAATAAACGCCGCCAAGCACGACAAAGGCATAACGATAGCCGAAGCGCAATTCACCTGCGACTTCTGGCAAGCCATTGACTTCTCTTTTCACCGCTTCAAGATAAGCCGGAAGCGTGCTGTGGAGAAAATCGCCCTCAAAGTTGCTCCGCAAAAGACCGAGTGTCTGCGGCAGTTTGGGATCGGGCCAATGATGATCGCCGCCGTTCATCAGCAATCGCTGCGAGGTGGTGGCGCGGGCATCCAGCTCGTTTTTGATCTCAGCAAAGCGTTGCAAAACCTGCTCGGGCGTTTCCTGATGAAAATATCCGGCGCTGTAGCCGTGACGAAAGAAATGAATCATCAGGCTGCGCGTGCCGTCCGGCGCTGTCCACCAATATTCCGAAGTTTTTTGCTCCGGCTCGCCGCCGAAGCCGCGATAGAGCACGGCGTTGTCAATATCGAAGCCTTTGAGAATCGCCGGCATCATCGCGATGTGGCCGAACGAATCCGGAATGTAGCCGACTTTCATTTCGGTGCCAAATTGCTGCGAGATACGACGCCCGAAAAGGAGATTCCGAATCGTTGCCTCGCCGCTGACCAAAAATTCATCCGGCAAAATATACCACGGCCCGATGAGCAAACGGCCTTGCGCTACCAAGCGCCGAATCTCCTCCGCGCGTTCCGGTTTGATGGTCAAATAATCTTCCAATACAATCGTCTGGCCATCAAGCGTGAAACACTTGTACTCCGGATCACGCGCCAACAAATCCAAAAGATCGTCCACCATGCGCACCAACATCGCCCGAAATTGCTCGAAGCTCAAATACCATTCGCGATCCCAGTGGGTGTGGGAAACGAGGTGATAGGTTGGGGTCATTGCAAAAATGGATTGATGGATCATTGGATTTCTGGATTATTGGGTTCCAATAGTCCAGAAATCCAACAATCCATTCCTCCAAAGCTCCATTATTCGATGATTGTCAGTTTCTTGAAATCCAAAACGCGACGTTTATTTTTGTACGTCATCGTCAGCTTTTCGCTGCCAACTTCGGCATTGAGAAACGGCCCTTCGAAGAGTTTGTATTTGGCCAAATCAACAACTTTGTCGTTGAGCTTGCGCATCTCGGGAAACGCGAAATACATCTTGTCGCCGCTCAATGTTGTATAATCGACCGAGACGGCATTCGGTTGCATCAGCGCTTTGGGAAGATGTGAACGAAGCTTCGTCTGAAAGTTTTCAAAGGAACCGGTTTCTGCTTGCGAGCGGACTTCAACGACGTAGCCATTTTGCAATTGATGGCTGCGCAGGCGCCAGCTTTCTTCTTCCTCTTTCCATTCGCCTGCTTGCAGCGGATACCAGCCGGCATACGTATCACCCGCCTTGCAAAAAATCCATCCCGAAGCATCGACAACGCGTTGCTCAAGATTCTTCGGGAAGAAGCCATCGATGTGCTCCGCGGTCGTGCCGGAAGCGATGTCGTACAACACGAGCAACGTGTTCTTGTGCTGGAACGTGCGCTCGTAGGGCGAGCTGCTGGTCCATTTATCTTCTTTGTTGTACGTCCCTTTCGACGCCACCACATCGGCAATCATGGTTTTGATCTCTTCGGGAAAAAACATGCCCAGCTCGATTCCCGACCAATACGGATGCAAGCCAAAGATCGTGGTGTACGGTTTGCCGCTGGTGAAGCGCACGCTCCACGTGTGCTGCTGAATCGGCTGCAGAATGCCGCCGTGCAACGAACCGAGGCCGTAATCCTTCGTCATGTAGGTGTATTTGTAAACCGGCGGATTTTTCTCGCCGCCGAAACGGATCACATTGCGCACACGCTTGCGCTCTTGGTGAATGTAAGATTGCGAGCGATCCGTCGCGATGTCATAAATAATTTCCGGCAGGCGATAGTTCGAGAGCGCGGGGAACAATGCCCAACCGCTTTGCGAGGGATCGCCGGTATTGAAATATAGATAAGCAAACGCCGAAGCCGGAGAGAGCAACGGTTTGTAAACCGCGGGCTGATAAATGCGGCTGAATCCGCCAATATATTGTCCCGCCAAATGTTCAACAGCAAAATCAGCGAACAAATAATCAGCCATCATCGCGCCGCGCTGCTTCATCTCCGCATCCTGGGCAAATTGCGCGAGCAAAATCATCGGCACCGCATACTCGGGCAAATAATCCGGCGAATCGAATTCGCCCTGCCCGATCGTGGTGGTGATTTTGATCCAATGAATGAGATACGCTTTCGCCTCTTCGCGATTCTCAGCAGAACTCTTTCCATTATACCATTCCGATCCTGGCAAATTCGGCCATTGCTCCGTGGCCAAAAAAAGCGAGGCGTAATACATGCACCAATGATTTTCCGTATCGCCACGATACGGCGCATACGTTTTCCATGCCTGGCGTATCGCCGCTTTGGCCTGCGGAGACATTCTATCCTTGCCGTGCAAATAAGCGCCGATAACGGGAAACATCCAAAACATGTCGCCGCTCGGCTTTTGCAGAAGCACGAGCACCATGCTGTCAGCCTGCGCCACATTTATGTTGTGCACATATTTCGCTGCGGCGGAATAATAATTCGCGTTTCGCGTGGTGTCATAAAACGACGTCACATACGCCGCGCGCTGCTCGTAGCCTTTGAGATAGTCTTCACGGTTCATAGTTTGCGCGAACGACGTGGAAAAACACGCCAACACAAGGATACAGAGAAAACGCACGACCATAAAACCTCCAATAATATTTTTGACTTTTATCTTTACAAAACAGCACCCCAACGGATAGAAACAACACAACGGATGAAATAAATTTTTATCCGTTGCGTTGTTTCCATCCGTTGGGCAACTTTTTGGCTATTCTGTTTTACGCTCAAATGTGACTTGCGCCAATTAGAACGGTTGAATCGAAATCGCCCATACTTGCGAGCCGCTCAGGCCGGCTTGGCGCCATGTCACACCACCATCATCCGAGCGGAATATCCCGCCCCACATCGTTCCGGCATAGACGCGATTGCTGTTGGCCCGATCGACTGCAACGGAGTGAATATTCAAATTCTTCAATCCCTCCTGATAGCGCTTCCAACTTCGCCCGCCGTCGATGGATTTGTAAACGCCGGTGACGTAACCACCGGCATAGATGACCTCCGTATGATTCGGATCAAAAGCGATGGCGTAAAACGTCGCATGATCGAGACCGGCTTCGCTCTTCGCCCACACTTTGCCGCTGTCGCGTGAAATGTAGATGCCGTTATTGTCCGTGCCCGCCGCCAGCATTTGGCTGTCACGCGGATTCTGCGCGATCACGCGCACATTCGCCACACGCAAACCCAGCTTCGTCCATGATTGCGCGCCGTCCTTGCTGCCGAACACGCCGTCTTCGGTTGAGCAATAAATCACATTTGAGTTGGCATGATCAACGATCACACTGGAAGTAAATGTCGAAGTCAAGCCCGTATTCATTTGCTTCCACGTCGCGCCGCCGTCGCTGGTTTTGGAAATTCCGTATGCGGTTGCCGTATAAACCGTTTGCGGGTCTTTCGGATCGATACTCACCCAAAGCGCTTCGGTGATTTCCCATCCGGTGGTGATCTTCCAATTCTTTCCTCCATCCGAGGTCTTGTGTACGCCATTGCCGGAAGCGATGTAAATCAACTGGCCGCGCGCCGGAGCATGAACGGCCAAGCCGAAGGCGCGAATGTTGTTCGATCCGGTGTGATGCCAGGTTGTATCTTCGGATGGGCGCTGATAAAACAGGCCACTGGGGGGATTCGCCGTGCCAACTACATAACCGCGTGTTGCGACGACGGAGACGTAGATGGTGGATTCCTGGGCGAGAGCTTGGGAAACGGGAATCAAAAAGAAGATTATAAACACAAATCGTTTGTATGTTACGCGCTGCATCATTCTCCTTTCTAATTACCATTGTCTGCGAATTTAAATACTGAGATTGCTGATCAGTTGCTCGCCCCAGGTCTTCTTCAACAGCGCCGTCGATTCTTTCAACGCTGTGATCGGGCCCTTTCTTTCGTTAACCAGGATCGGAATGACCATGAAACTGACCACTGTCCACGCCAAGCCTAACAGGCCGGCGACGAACCTGCCCACCTTTTCAAGACGATCTTCGAGAATCCGCAGAACCAAGCCGACCGTCGCCGAGACCAATGCCAGCCGGCGATCAAAGCCAGGTTGGAGGTGGCAGCGCGAAAGCCATCGGCCACGGTGGGATCACCGCCTCTCATGCGAATGGTCGCGCATGCAATAATCGCCGTATTGAAAAAAACGATCACAAAATAATTGCAGAAATAGAACAGAAAAAGAACCGCGTAATACATGAGGCGCTGATTCATCGATGCGTCATCGCCAGGAGGCCGCCAGCTATCTGTCACGAACAATGGAAGAGCGAAGCTCGCCAAAACGAGCAAACAGGCGATCCCAGAAATAAACGGAAATAGCAGCAGTTCCTTGTCTTTCTTCAAGACTTGCCACGAGGCCTTCATCAAAGACCACGTGTTGGAAAATTTGCTCATGATACTGCTCTCCTTAAAATTTATTTGCCAACGAATGAATGAGATCCTTGAGTTCTTCTCTCCAACCCAAGCTTTTCCAATCTTTAGCCACAATTAGCTCATACTGAAAAGCAGGGAAATAGTGAGAGATTTTAGCGCTTATAAATTGACATAGTTCTTTATGACTTGGTAATCCAGGACCAATGATATGGAATAAATGAACACCATAATTGATTTTATTGAACCCCATCCACATCCAGTACTTTGCAAGGTTACTAACTGCTCTCTGCGCATCGTCATCTTCTATAAAAAGCCAACTTCCATCGGGTAAATCAAAGGCAAAATCCGCTCTAAAAATAAATGAATTCACCACGAGAGAATATTCGCGGGGGCCATCAATGGACGGAGTAATAATCTCGCGTAACTCTTCTGCACTTAAAATTTCCAAGATTGGCCTTTTAATCAGTTCTTCAGTGCTCATAGCTTAGGCTTCAAAATTAAGCAAGGTTTTAGAATTTAATCACCTGAATTTTGCAACGAAATTGATCAAAACCGCAATCGGCGCGATTTTGCAAGTTGATTTGATCCATCCATGGGTGGTACAAAAAATCTTTATAGGCTGGACGCACACTTTAAACTCCGTTAGGAGTGAGATGTTTGTAGAACTCACCGCCTGAAATTAGAGAAACTCCGTAGGAGTGAAATGTTTTTTTCGAACACTCAAAGCGTCTTTTCCGGATAAATCCAACATGCCATTCCTTCGGAGTTCAAGAATCTTGAGAATCTGATTTGCTATAAACATTTCACTCCTAACGGAGTTTACCAGAAGCGCTCCATTAAACATAACGCATTGCGCTCACGCGTGCAAAATTCAGGTATCACAAAAAGATTTAGGTTCGTGGAAAAGCTAAAACGGATAAAACGCAATTTGCTTCACATGCGCGCCCTCCATCCCCGCCTGCTTCCATGTTTTTCCTTTATCATAAGATTCATAAATCCCCTTGCCATTCGTGCCCACCATCACGTGATTCGCATCCATTGGATCAACCAAGAGCGAGTAAATCGCCTCGATCTCCGGCGCCGGCCAAATCTGTTGCCAGGATTGGCCGAAGTCTTCACTGCGCCACACGCCGGATCTAAATCCGCCGGCATAAATTTCTTTTCCATCTGCGGAAGCATGAATCGCGTAAATGGCGGTGGCCGGCATGCCCGCTCCGGTTTTCCAGCTTTTGCCGTTATTCCAAGTGACGCGCACGCCGTGATCTTCGGTTCCAATCAGAAAGATATTGAAATTCGTTGGATGCTGCACGACCGTTCTCATTCCAGGCGCGCCAACTTTGAGCGGCGACCAGTTTTCGGCGCCGTCGGTTGAGCGATACAAATCCTCTTCGGTGGCGGCATAAAGCGTGCGCCGATCGCGACGGTCGATGATCACTTCATCGGTGTACCACGTTTTGAAACCGCGCATTTTTTCCATCCAGCTTTTGCCGTCGTCGGTGGATTTGAAAATTCCGTACGGCGTGGCGACGTAAATTACTGTCGAGTCGACCGGATCGGACACGATGGAGAGAACTTCCATCGTCTGCCAGCCGGTGAGAATTTTCCAGGTTTTGCCGCCGTCGGAAGAACGATGCAACCCATTGCCGCCGGCGATGTAATAGCGCTGGGTCGCGCCGTGTTGCGAAAAGCTGATGCCGAAGGAAAAGAGATTCGTGTTGGAAATGCTTTGCCATTCCGTTTCGCCCATCTCCCGCACGAACACCCCCACATAACGGTCACCGCCGGCCACATTGCTTTTCGTGCTGTTGAAAAGAACGGCGATACAAATTTTTCCACTCCTGTTTGGCGAGAAGGCGATAAGTGAACATGCCGCGAAGACAACTAAAAGCGAGAGCCCCACACGGATTAAAAAACTACGCCGAAAGAATATAGAAGCATTTTTCTGTGAGAGTTCCATTTCTGTGTCCAATTATTTTTCCTCAATCATTACTTTGTTGAAATCGAGAACCCGTGTCTGATTTTTGTAGGTCATTTTCAAAACCCCACCGCCGGTTTCGCTCTGCAAAAACGGGCCGTTGAATGATTTGTAGCTCGCAAAATCCATCGGCTTGCCGTTGAGCAATCGCTGCCCGCCGTAGGTGAATTGCATCACCGTACTCTCTGGCGTCGTGTACTTCACCGTCAAGTTCGTAGCAAAATTCTGATAGTCAACTTGCGCTTGCTGGAAACGGTTTTTGAATTCGGTAAACGAACTGTAATCTGCCTCGGCGCCAATTTCTACGACAACACCGTTTTTGAGATCGTGGCTGCGCCAGCGCCAGTTCGTTTCTTCCTCGATCCATTCGTATTTTTTCAAAGGAAAAAAAGCAATGTAGGTTTTTCCGGCCTTGCAGAAAATCCATCCCGAAGAATCTTCAACACGCTCGTCGAGCGTCTTGGGGAAAAAGCCATCGATATGTTGATGTTTTGCCTCCTTGTCAATATTATACAAAACGATCAACCCATTCTCATGTTGAAACGTTTGTTCATAAGGCGAGCTGGAATTCCACTTGTTGGGATCGGTATACACGAGATGAAAGCGATTCACCTCGTCGCTCAAAACTTTCTGTTCCTCGGGGAAAAACATCGCCAGCTCTTTGCCGGAATAGAACGGATGCAGCGTGAAGATCGTATTGTTGGGCTTGTCAGAAACGAAAGTCACATCCCATGTGTGCTGCTGAATCGGCTGCAAAATGCCGCCGTGCAAAGAGCCGAGCACGTAATCGCTGGTCATGTAGGTGTATTTATAAACTGGCGGATTCTTTTGCTCGCCGAAGCGAATGACGTTGCGCACGCGTTTGGTTTCGGTGTGAACGTAAGGTGCGCTTCGGTCCGTTGCGATTTGCCGGATGATTTCAGGAAGGCGATATGAGCTGACGGCGCCAAAAACCGTTTCCCACGCGCGGTGACGAGATTTGCCTCGTGCTTCTGACCACGGCTCAACCTTCGGTTCGTCAAAATACAACCACGCCCACTTAGTGCTCTGTGCGGTCAGTGGATTGATAATGTCTTGGGGATAATCGCGGCTGTGCCCGCCTCCGTAATTGCCGGCCAGATGCTCGGCAGCAAAATCGGCAAACAGGTAATCCAGCATCATCTGCGCTTTTTTCTTCATGATGGGATCTTGCGCAAAATCGTGCAAGATCAACATCGGCGGCACGAAGGTGATGAAATAGGTCGGTGAATCAAACTCACCTTGCCCTTTTGTCGCCGTGAGCTTGATCCAGAAATTGAGCCACGCTTCTGCTTCTTTGAAATTCTCTGCGGAGCTTTTGCCGTTGAACCACTGCGCGCCGTCTTCGTTCGGCCAGGTTTGCGCCGCGAGATACAGGCCGGTGTAATACATCACCCAATGATTCTCCGTGTCGCCGCGAACCATCTTGCGTTCACGATAAGCGCGGCGAATTTTGCGGTGCAGCGAATCCGGCAAAAGATCGCGGTTATAAAGATAGGCGCCGATCAGCCCATACGCATAGAACATGCCGCCGATGCTTTCATCGCGAGTCAACGAGTCGAGCATGGAAAGCGCCTGCGGGACCTCGACGCCGTTGCGAAGCTTGGCGGTGATGATGAAAAAGTCTTTATGCGGCTCCTGGCTGACTACGGCAAGGAGTCGATCTTTTCGCGCTTCAAATGCTGATTGGCTGCGAGCAGCACTGACCATGACAAACAAAATAAGCGTAAATACGACACACGTGTTGATGTTTGCAAAAATAAAAAGAAAGTCATTGCGAGTCCCGCACTTTCCAGCGGGACGAAGCAATCTTCTCGAATGCACGACTGATGCGAGTTCGAGGAGATCGCTTCGCTGAGAAACGCTCGCGATGACAAGCTCAATCGGCGTTTCCGGGCGGGCACTAATTATATTTTTGTGCCGATACTGTCCATTGTATCGCTCCATCACTGCACTACTCCAAGTCATAAATTCGCCTACCCAGTAAAACCACCGCAGCACATGACCAACCGTGCAGCGGCTGCGAAACATATCTTTCTCTGGGCAAATTTGTATTGCCTTCCACGACGTTGTATTTCTCCCACAATTTGCCGATGCTTCGATGCAATTCGACCATCATCGTCAGAAACTTGCGGGCAACTCTGGCGGCAGCTTCGGCGTAACCGTATCTGCTGT
>JBOHQZ010000010.1:0-23049 GCA_050732275.1 bacterium | reverse complement strand
ATTCTCTACAAAACCAAATAATTTTATACTGAGAAAATTTAAAAATTAAATTACCAGAGGACAAACGTTCACATCAGAGGACAACCGTTCACTCAGCGACTCAATCGACTTTTTACGATTTACACATTACATGACTTTCCGTGATATACATGACGAAGATGGCCTGGAGATGCTGAAGAAAGCCATCAAGGGAGAAAAGGTTGGCCGCGAATCGACCGGCGCGAGATATGAAAAGGTTTGTCCTTTTCTCGGCCTGGAGGCATTCGGGGAAAAACATCAGGAGTTTTTTTGCGGCCGCAAAGCCATGGTGCAGCGCTTGCTTGAACGAATTCGCCGCAAGCCCCTTCTCGCTGTGCTGGGCCCCTCGGGCAGCGGCAAATCTTCTGTGGTGCAGGCTGGGCTGGTGCCGGCCTTGAAAAAAGCCATGAATCCTTCGGAGCTGCTCCTGACCATTTTTTAATTGGAATTTTGCGCGAAATGATATAATTTATTGGTGAAGCATTTGCGCAAATTAACTCGAGGAAAATATGGCCACACTCACAATGGAATCGCCGGAGACTTTGGTCAAGCCATTTTACGAACGGCGCATTGCCGCGCGACTCAACGTTTCGCCGGAAACTCTCGAGGCGTTTTGCCGACGCCACCATATTCGCAAGCTGGCGATATTCGGGTCGGCTTTGCGGGATGACTTCAAACCCGAAAGCGATGTCGATGTGTTGGTGGAATTCGATCCGCATCACATTCCAGGCTATATTCGATTGGCTGGAATGGAACTCGAGCTTTCCGAGATATTGGGGCGCAAGGCGGATTTGAACACGCCAAACATGTTGAGCCGTTATTTCCGCGATCAGGTCCTCGCCCAAGCGGAGGTGCAATATGCGCAAGGATGATCTGGCTTTATCAAACTATTCAAGACGACCTTCCGCCTTGGTCGCGCAACTTGAGACCATAATCCCACCTGAAAGTAATGTTCAGTAGTTAACAATGCAAGATTTCAATTTCGACGTCTTTCTCTCCCACAACAAAGCCGACCAAGCTGCGGTCGAAGGGCTCGCCAGCCAGCTTGAAAAAAGTGGGCTGAAAGTCTGGCTTGATCACTGGAATCTCCTTCCCGGTGATCCCTGGCAAGATGAGATTGAACAGGCGCTGGATCGCTCTCGCACCGTGGCAGTGTTTGTTGGCCCTTCCGGTATTGGCGGGTGGCACAATGAAGAGATGCGCTCGGCGCTCGAAACCCGCGTTGTCGATCGCAACCGGCGGGTCATTCCCGTGTTGCTGCCCGGCGCGGTGGAGCCGGACAAAGGCGGCCTTCCCCGTTTTCTGCGGCGTCTGCATTGGGTGGATTTTCGTCATGGCTTGGAAGACGAAACCACCTTCAATCTGCTCGTCGCCAGTATCACCGGCCAGCCACCCAAACGGGGTGAGCAACCACCTCTAACCGGCCACACCCCATTCACGCCGCTGCCAGTGCGCGCTTACCGCGACTTCGACCTTCGTCTCGCTCGCGCGGGCAAAGGTAAGCTGGAGGTTGAGGTCCTAAGTCCGCACACTGGCGAGGGCTTATGCACCGTGCCCATCCCGGCCTATAAAACCGACAGCATCGAGTCGGAACAAGACACCCCTTTGCCTCAAATCGGCGAGGTGATTGGTCAAGCGCTGCTTCCAGGCGAAGTGCGGCTCCGCTTCGAGGCCGGCCTGCGTAGTGCGATCGAGGCCGGTGAAGGACTGCGCCTGCGCTTGCGAATTCGTGACGAGGAGTTATCGGCTATTCCTTGGGAGGCGGCGCGTGTCGGTGAAGAATACCTGGCGCTCAGACCTGCCACGCCAATAGTACGGTACGTACCAGCGCCGGAGCCACCCAGCCGGTTGGCGATTAGCGGTCCTGTACACGTGCTCGGCATTATCAGCAGTCCACTTGATCAGGCGCCACTTGCCGTGGACGAAGAGAAAGCACGATTGGAGCAAGCGCTGGAGCCATTGATCAAATCGGGTCGTCTGCGCCTCACCTGGTTGGAAAAGGCCACAACGCCGGCTTTGCAAGAAGCGTTGCGCCGCAGTGTGCATGTCGTGCATTACATCGGCCATGGCGACTATGATGCTGAAAAGCAGGAAGGTGAATTGCTATTTGAAGCGGAATCGGGTGAGTCCTCCTCGGTATCAGCAAGCTGGTTGGCCACGCTGTTGCGGGATGGTGACGTCCGCCTGGCCTTTCTCAACGCTTGCAAGACCGCCCATGTCGCAGATGGCGTGGCGGAAGTGCTGGTGCGTCGGGAGGTTCCTGCGGCTTTAGGCATGCAAGTATCCGTGCGCGACGATGTGGCGATTGCCTTTTCTACCAATTTCTACGCCGCGCTCGCCGACGGTTGGCCGGTCGATGCCGCAGTCGTCGAAGGCCGCAAGGCGATTGTCAACGCCTTGAATAATGATCCCAACCAGCCCGATTGGGTTCACCCGGTACTCTACATGCGCGCGCCCGATGGTGTGCTGTTTGGGTAGAGACCAGATATTTCGCATGACAAACTTGCACCCACTGTCATCCTGTAGGGAACTTGTTCCGGTGCTAGCACGGTGCTGGGTTGGGACAGGATGCCTACGGCATGACAAAATCGTACTCGCTGTCATCCCGCAGGGAACTTGTTCCTGCGCAAGCACGGTGCTGGATTGGGGCAGGATGCCTGCGGCATGACAAACTCGTACTCGCTGTCATCCCGCAGGGAACTTGTTCCGCGCGAGCACGGTGCTGGATTGGGGTATGATGCTTGTGGCATGACAAACGCGTACTCGCTGTCATCCCGTAGGGAACTTGTTCCGGTGCTAGTACGGTGCTGGTTTGGGGTATGATGCTTGTGGCATGACAAACGCGTACTCGCTGTCATCCCGTAGGGAACTTGTTCCGGTGCTAGTACGGTGCTGGTTTGGGACAGAATGCTTGCAGCATGACAAACTCACACTCGCTGTCATCCCGCAGGGAACTTGTTCCGGCGTGAGCACGGTGCTGAGTTGAAACAAGATGCTTGCAGCATGATATTTTGAGAAGGGGTTTTCTGATGATCGCAAAAGGCAATTACTACGTCTACATCACGACGAACCCCGGCAAGACCGTGCTCTACACCGGCGTGACCAACGATCTTAAACTTCGCTTGCAGCAGCATTATCAAAATCGTGGCAACAAACGCACTTTTGCAGGCCGGTATTATTGCTACCAGCTGCTTTACTTCGAGGTGTACACAGACATCAATCAAGCGATTACGCGTGAGAAAGAGATCAAAAACTGGTCGCGGGAGAAGAAAGAAGCGTTGATTGCAATGAAGAATCCGAAGTGGAATTTTTTGAAGCTCTGATGTCATCCCGCAGGGAACTTGTTGCAGCGCAAGCACAATGCTAGATTGGGACAGGATGCCTGCGGCATGACAGGAATTGGGGCGTGTGCTTGAGGCAAACAAGATGCTTTCAGCATGACAGGAATGGGGCGTGTGCTTGAGGCAAACAAGATGCTTTCAGCATGACAGACTCACTCCCGCTGTCATTCCGTAGGGAACTTGTTCCGACGCAAGGCATGTTGCTGGATTGGGATAGGATGCTTGCAGCATGACAGGAATGGGGCGTGTGCTTGAAACAAACAAGATGCTTTCAGCATGACAGGCTCACTCTCGCTGTCATCCCGTAGGGAACTTGTTCCGACGCAAGCATGTTGCTGGATTGGGATAGGATGCTTGCAGCATGACAGGAATGGTGCGTGTGCTTGAGACAAACAAAATGCTTTCAGCATGACAGCCTCACTCCCACTGTCATCCCGTAGGGAACTTGTTCCGACGCGAGCATGGTGCTGGATTGGAACAGGATGCTTGCAGCATGACAGGAATGGGAGCGTGTGCTTGAGACAAACAAGATGCTTTCAGCATGACAGCCTCACTCCCGCTGTCATTACGTAAAGTTTATTTGCGAAAACAAAGAGCTTAAAAATGAAAAAACTAATATTGCGTTTCGTTATCGTAGCGTCGTTAATCACGCCGCTCGTGACTTTCTCCCAAGATCTCGACGACACCGAGAGAATGCTCAAAGCGCTTTCAGAGGCACCGGGGGTTTCGGGATACGAAGAGCCGGCGGCGCAGGTGTTCATGAAATACCTAAAACCGTATGCGGACGAATTGCAACGCGACAAACTCGGAGGTGTGATCGCAATTAAAAAAGGGCCGGCAGATGGACCGCGCGTGATGATCGACGCGCATCTCGATGAGATCGGATTTATGGTGAAACGTATCGACGAGAATGGCTTCATCAAATTTTTCCCGCTCGGATGGAATTTTTCACAGCAGTTGCTCGATCGTCGCGTCATCATTCACACGCGCAAAGGGCCGGTGCTCGGCGTGCTCAACACCGGTCCGGATATCGATGAGGAAAAACTCATTCCGCGTGAAGATATGTGGATCGACATCGGCGTCGAGAGCCGCGCGGAAGCCGAAGCGCTCGGCATTCAACCGGGCGACCCGATCACGCACGAGAGCAGCTTCGCGCTGTTGGCGAATCGCAAATTTCTGCTCGGCAAAGCGTGGGATGATCGCATCGGACTCGGCGTGATCATCGGCGTGCTCAAAAATCTTGCCAGTGCGAAACATCCGAACACGGTATTCGCCACCGGTTCAGTGCAGGAAGAAATTACACTTTCGGGTGCCAAAACTGTAGTTGCAGCGGTGATGCCGGATATTGCGATTACGCTCGATATCGATGTAACGAGCGATCTTCCAGCCTATACAAGCGCGGATTACGCCCAGCCGGTGCTCGGCAAAGGCGTGGTCATCATTTTGCATACTTCGGAAATGTTGCCACACGTCAAGCTGCGGCAATGGGTGCAAGGTGTGGCGGAGGAAATGAAAATTCCGTATCAATTCATGCTCGAAGAAGGCGGCGGCACGGATGCCGGCCCGATTCACCAATGGAATCTCGGCGTGCCGACGCTGGATTTGGTAATTTCTCAGCGTTATTATCACTCGGCGCATGGCATTATTCATCGCGATGATTACGAAAGCGCCGTGCGTTTGATTACCGAAGTGGTAAAAAGGCTGAACAAAAATGTGTTAGATGAGCTGATGTTCAAGCCGCTTTCCAAGTAAATGAAAGATCAAAAAGGCGGCTTTGAAAAACATCAGCAAGTCATTCTGCCCCGGCGGCGCCGCATTTTAACCTAAAATTTACATAAAAATAACGTTGCTATGACAGATGAACGGTTTTTGTAGCGTATATTAGTAGTGAATAGAACGGATTTTATAAACGGACGCCGGTTGGAAAAAAACAGGACCTGTTGATCACGAAAAAAGAAAGAATTTGCGCCATGACCGAGATTAAGAAGTCCCTTGCTAGCGATACCGCCATCACAACGGCCACAGTGGCTGCGACTATCGATTTCACTCACCGGAGAAAACTTGTCGAGCTGCGTTTGGAAGGAACCATACTTGGCGAGCATAGCGACGCTTTGCGCGATTTTCTGAGAAACCTCAGTTATTTTCCGGGAAATCGTTGGGCACTGCAGTTGGAAAATCTGGACGTGATGAGCCTGCGGGCGCTCAAGGTGCTGCTCAACTTCGTCAAAATCATTCGCCGGCGTGGTCATGAAATCGAGGTCGTTGGCATTCAAGCCGGCATGCTGGCCATGCTGATGGACCTGGGCCTGCACGGGCTGTTCGCGTGGAAGCGCTTGAGCCGCCAATACAATTTTTCGCACGTCGAGGCGCTTGATGAATTATCAGCGAATATCTTCCCCGAAGAAGTGGAAGTGCCGGAAGAAAGAGTTTATGCGTTTTGAAGAATAGCGCCGTTTTTTTACTGGCCCAATCAGAATCAATTCATCAGGTCGCCGATGAAGTATCCGGCCACCGCGACGCCGAGGCCGACGATAAACATATCAAAACCGCTGCGGAGCACGCCGCGACCGGTGAAAAAACTGCGCGCCGCGCCGACGCCGAAGTGCGCTAGCATGCTCACCGCAAAGGAAAACCAGATCGCGATGGCAAAGTCGAAAATAAAAAATGGCAGCACCGGAATGACCGCGCCAAACGCCGTGGCCATGCCGGTCATGACGCCGTCTTTCAAAGGCGTCATTGCCGCCGGGGAAATTTCCAGCTCTTCGCGAATTTTTTCTTGCAGCATTTGCTCCGGGCTGGCGAGCATGCTGTTAGCCATCTCTTGCGCGCGCGCCGCGCCGACACCCCTGGCCTCGTAAATCAGCGCCAATTCCTCCGCTTCGATCTCCGGCATCAAACGAATCTCCTCCCGTTCCAGCTCAATCTCGTGCGCATACACTTCGGCTTCGCTTTTGGCGGCGAGATAGCCGCTCGAACCCATCGACAAGGCGTCGGCCATCATCCCGGCAACCCCCGCTACCAATAAGGCTCTCTCATCTACTGCGGCGCCGAGGACGCCGGCGACCAATCCGAAATTGGCGGTTAGTCCGTCGTTGAAACCGTAAACGATACTGCGCAACATGCCGCCGGAGCTTACCGCGTGCCACGGTTCGCCGGGTTTATCCAACATCTTGGCGAGCGTTCCCGCGTGGTGCGCCGATTCGCGCGCGATTTCAGTGGCCATGGCGCGCGCCGGCGCCTCCTGCATATTTTGCGCGAGCTTCAAATAGCTTTTTACTTCGCGGCCTTCTTCAGCCAGCAGGCTCGGCGCGATGAAACCGGCGCCGAACCGCCGCGCCAACCAACACATCAAGCGCGCTCGCCGCGACGGTTTTTGTCCGGCCAAAATTTTTTCTCCCGCCTCGCGCAGCAAATTTTGCCATTGGCGCACATGCTTGTCTTCCACTTCCGCCAGCCGTGCATAAATATCGCGCCGCTTCGCATCTTCTTCCACTTTCGCTAATTCGCGATACAAATACGCCGCATCCACTTCGTCTTGCAGGTGGTGCTTCCAATTGGAAAAGTCGTCTTTTCTCATTGCACTCATTTCTCGAGTCACTTGTTGGTGCCGGAGGCAAAATACGATCGTGCCGCAGCTAAACAGATTTTAGCAAAAATCCATGCCAACGAAGGTTTTTATCCGTTCGGCTTAATTCATCCGTTGGGCATTTTTTTTCAGCAGTACTCAAGGTACAAAACTTTGGCCTCAATCGCCACGAATAAAATCAAAACATGTCTTGATATTCGCGCGAAGATACATTATATTCTTTCCATAATTTTTCGCATTCACCCTTTCAGAGGAGGAGCCATGCGGCGCCGTGATTTTGTGAAATCGACCGGAAGCCTGGCATTGTTGCCTTGGCTGCCGGGCACGCTGAGATTCGATGATCATCGCAAACCGGCCAAGTTTGCTGAAATGGCGGAGCGCTTAAAAAACGCGCCGCAGATCACCAAAGACGATTTTCAAGTGCGTCTGGTCAAGCTGCAAGAAAACCTCGGCAGCCGCAAGCTCGGCGGCCTTTTTATGGAACCCAGCGAAAATTTGTATTATTTCATGGGCTGGCGTTTTGGCCGCAGCGAGCGGCTGGCAGCGGCGTTCATTCCGGCTGCTGATCAGCCTTTTATTTTGGGTCCGGCGTTTGAAGAATCGCGCTTGCGCGAAGTCAGCGGCGCAGATAAAATTTATGTCTGGCAAGAACACGAAAGCCCGTACGCCGTGTTTGCCAAAATCATCGGCGACCATGGCCGGCGCACGGGCACGATGGCAGTCGAACCGACGACGCGCTATTTCGTCACCGAGGGATTAGCGCAAGCCTTGCCGCAAATGAAGTTTGTCAATGGCGACGCCGTTTGCAACGCGCAGCGCATGATCAAAACGGCCAAAGAGATCGCGCTGATGCGCTTGTCGAATGACGCCACGGAGGCGTGTATTCGCCAGACCTGGACGCAAATCAAAAGCGGTATGAGCGAGAGAGAGGTGTCGCGGCTCCTGCAACAAAATTACGCTGCACTCGGGCTCTCCGGCGGCGGCCTTATTCAATTTGGGCCTTCGTCGGCAATTCCGCACGGCGGTGCCAGTCCGCGATCATTGCAGCCAAACGATGTCGTGCTGATGGATTGCGGCACAAAAGTACAGAGCTATACGAGTGATGTGACGCGCACGACCGTATTTGGCATAGCGAGTCCACGCCACGAAGAAATTTGGCGGCTCGTACACCAAGCACAAAGCGCGGGAATTGCCGCCGCCAAACCGGGTGTTGCTTGCGAATCGGTCGATGCCGCAGCGCGCCGGGTGATTGAAGAGGCAGGGTACGGCAAATATTTCGTGCATCGTCTTGGCCACGGCATCGGTCTCGAAGGGCACGAAGCGCCCTACTTTGCCGGCAACAACAAAACCATTCTCCAGCCCGGCATGACGTTAACAGTGGAACCCGGAATTTATATTGAAGGCGAGTTCGGCGTGCGCCTGGAAGATGACATCGTGATTACGGAAAGCGGGTGTGAATTGCTGACAGTGCGAATGGAGGGGATTGAGCCGATTGCAGCGTGAGGAAATGGAGTAGTGGATTTTTGGAATATTGGATTGTTGGAATTTGCGGCATCCCGGTAATCCATTGATCCCATCACTCCACCGATCCACCTTTTCATTATTCCTTATTAATTATTGCGTGCCAAAATCAGCGGGATAATATCCAGACTATTCATATTCAATGACTCCTCGTCAAATAACCATTGCACTTTCAGCCAGAAACCGGGAATGGCTTCCGAATGAAAAATGCCGTCCTCGTTCACCGGCATTGGCGTCCACACGCCGCTGTCGTTTCGAAAAAATTCAGCGGTTTCGCCTTCGGGATCGACCTGCCAAAGTTCGAGAACGCCGTGTGCAGCATACAGCGCCATCTTTTTGCCGCGGTCAAGCTTGCGTGTGCTTGGAGAAAGAATTTCAATAGCTACATCCGGCGCGCCATCTACATAGTATGGATGAATCAGGTACCGCCGCACGTTGCTGATAAAAACAATGTCGGGTTGAACGCCATTCTCCTCTGAGAATTTGAGCGTTGTCCGAGAACCGCGCACAACACCCAGCTTCTTGTGAATAACATAATTCCGGAGAATATCAAACAAGAATCCGAAAATTTGTTCGTGATCATCGGACGGTGGCGTTTGCATATAAAGTACCCCATCGATTAAGTCGCCTTTGGACTCTTCGGTGAGCAAATCCAAATACTCATCAAAAGTGATTCGCTTAACCGATGGTGCCCGAGATGGCGCGGTTGGAGTAAGCAGTTCGACTTCCATTTTGGTTCCTAAAAGTGTATGGTAAACTTGACATAATCGTAACGAATTTTTAGCTTAAAAACAAGAAAAATTTTTACCCCGGAGCTGCGGCATGAAACGCCATCCAAATAAACCCGTGATCACCAGTACCGATTTCCCGACGCTGAAATTGGTCAAGCGCGGCAAAGTGCGGGATGTGTACGAAACCGGCAACTATTTGCTGATTGTCGCCACGGATCGTATTTCGGCTTTCGACGTGGTGTTTACGCAAGGCATTCCTTTCAAAGGCCAAGTCCTGACGCAGATTTCGCGCTTTTGGTTCGAACAAACGCGCGACGTTATCGCGAACCATCTCGTTTCGACCGACGTTGCCGATTTTCCGGAGGAATGCGCGCCTTATCATGAAGTGCTGGCCGATCGCAGCATGCTCGTCAAAAAGACCGCACCGTTGCCGGTGGAATGCGTGGTACGCGGCTATCTTTCCGGCTCGGGTTGGAATGAATATAAAACTACCGGCGAAGTGTGTGGCATCAAATTACCGGCTGGATTGATCGAATCGCAGAAATTGCCGGAGCCGATTTTCACGCCCGCGACAAAGGCTGAAATGGGCACACACGACGAAAACATCACGTACCAACGGGCCGCGGTTCTCGTCGGTGTGGGCGTGGCGCAAGAGATGCGCGCCAAAAGCCTGCGTCTTTATCAACGCGCTGCCGCTTTAGCCGAGCAAAAAGGCATTATCATCGCCGACACCAAAATGGAATTGGGCCTGCGCGGCGGCGAGATGCTGCTCATCGACGAGCTGCTCACGCCGGATTCTTCGCGATTTTGGCCCAAAGACAAACATTCGCCCGGACGCCCGCAGGAGAGCTACGACAAGCAGTACGTGCGCGATTACCTGCTTTCCATCAACTGGGATAAAAAACCGCCGGCGCCGGATTTACCGACGGAAGTGATTCTGACCACAAGCCAGAAATATCTGGAAGCGCTGGAGAGATTGACGGGAGAGAGGTTGGGGGAATGATTATCTCGAGCGCCTGAGGCCAACCTTATCCCCAATCAAGTACCTTTTTGAGCCTTGCCATTTATTCACGCCATGAATGAAATTCATTCAAATGCTGAATTTAAATATACCGAAAGCGTAAACTGGCGCGCTAACTGGATCTGGTGCGGCGATGAGCCGCAGCCGCGCAATTTTTATCTTTATCTCCGCAAGGCTTTTGAATTGCCGGCAAAAGCCCGTTCCGCCCGTCTGCTCGTTTCCGCTGACAGCCGCTACCAGCTTTTCGTCAACGGCAAAGTTGTCAATCGCGGCCCGGCAAGAGGTGATCGGCGTTGGCAGGTTTATGATGAATGGGATATAACCCAATATCTGCGCGCCGGAAAAAATGCCGTTGCCGCGTTAGTGCATCATTACGGCGAATGGACGTTTTCTTACATGCTCGGCCGCGGCGGTTTCATTTGTCAAACAGACGTCGCTTTGACCAACGGCGAAACGCTGCAATTGCAAACCGACGAAACTTGGAAGGCGATGCCGGCAACAGCGTGGGCACGGCAGGCGCCGCGCTTGAGCCTCCAGCTCGGTTTCAGTGAGGTCTATGACGCGCGCCTGGCGCCGGAGAAATGGACGTTTCCCGAGTTTGATGATTCCAATTGGCAGCGTGCCGTTCTCGTCGGCAAACCGCCATGCGAGCCGTGGCCACAGCTCGTGCCACGTGACATTCCCGCGATGCGCGAAACGCTCATCCATCCGGAAAAAGTTTTGGAAATTGGAACGCTCGCAAAACCGCTTCAAACCCATCATGTTCTCCATCGTTTGAATTTCACCCGCATCTTTAACGGCAGCGGTTTTGCCGTTGCGCGCGCGGTGGCGTACGCGGCCACTTACATTTGGTCGCCGCAGGAAAGCGAATTTGAAATTCACGCCGGCACCGACGATCCGTTGAAGCTGTGGATCAATGACCGGCTCGTGCTCAGCCATCTTGCCACGCGCGAGTTTTGTGAAATGACTGCCCAAATAAAACTCCGCGCCGGTTGGAACAAGTTGCTGGCGAAGTCCATTCAGCAAGAGGGTGATTGGCGGTTGCACATTTATTTCACCGGCGACGGGCAGCAAGCATTAAACTTTGCCGCGCAACCGCAGACAGAGGCAAATCAAGACGCGCCGTGGATGGTGATTGGCCTGTTTTCTTGCGACGAGGCCGGCGCCGGTTTTAGTGCGATTTATCCGGCGGAGGAGGAAATCGATTTTTCCAAAAAATATCGCGAGAAAAATGGCAGCGAGGTTTCATGGAAATCCGCCGGCCACACGCGTGAGATCATTCCCATCTCAGTGCAAATGTTGCGGACCGCGCATTTGCCGTTGCAAAAAGCCAGGATCAAAAATATTGAGGGTTTCATTCAACCATCGGGCAAGCCAGTGGTGATTGACCGCAACGAGAATGGAATCTACGCCGTGATTGACTTTGGCAAAGAAGTGATCGGCTTTCCTCGTCTGCAAATAAAAGCAGCCGGCGGCGAAATCATCGACTTGGGATATGCCGAAGTGCTGCAAGGTTTCGACGGCATCGCCCTCCCTCCTGCCGCAAACAAGATCGGCACGGTTAATCCCGATCGCGACCAGGTCCATTATGCCGACCGCTATATTTGCAAGCCCGGCGACCAGGAATTTCAAACTTTTGACAAACGCGCCTTCCGCTATCTTGAAATCCAAATTCATGGTGTTCAGAAACCTTTGCAAATTGGCCCGGTTTCGTTGTTGTTTTCGACCTATCCGGTTGCAGCGCTTGGCAGCTTCGCATGCTCGGACCAACGCTTGAATCAAATCTGGGAGATCGGCCAATACACCCTGCAGCTCAACATGGAGGACGGCTATACGGATTGTCCCTGGCGCGAGCGCGGCCAATGGTGGGGTGATGTGCGCATCGAAGCGTTGTGCAACTATTACGCCTTCGGCGATTTGCTGCTCATTCGGCGCGCGCTGCAATTGCAGGCGCAATCGCAAAATGAAGAAGGCCTCATCTGGGCCGTCTATCCGACGGATTGGCAGGGCGCGAAGCTGCCGACCTTCACGCTGATTTGGATTTTGACGCTGTGGGATTATTATCTTTTTTCCGGCGACGCCGCGCTTGTCAAACAACTTTTTCCCATTGTGCAAAAGGCGCTGCAATTTTTCGAAAAATATCTCGACGCGCACCATTTGCTCAACGAGGTACCGTATTGGAATTTTGTCGATTGGGCCAAAGTGGAGACACGCGGCGAGTCCACCGCGGTGAATTGCCTGTATTATCGCGGCTTGATTTGCGCCGCGCTGCTAGCAGAAACCATGGGCGACGATGGGAACGTGGCGCGATACAACACCATTGCAGAGAAAGTCAAGCAAGCCATTAACACGAGGCTGTGGAATGCAGAGCGTCATGTCTATCACGATGCGCATATCAACGGCGAATTGGTTGATCAAGTAAGCCAACAAGCGAACTCGCTTGCCATCGCTTTTGAGATTGCACCCAAAGAGCGTTGGAAAAAAATTCTTGATTACATTCATGCGCCGGCAAAAAATGTAAGTCAATCCGGTTCGCCGTATTTCTCGTTCTATGTGCTCGCAGCGATGTACAAAGCCGGCCGTCACGAGCACGCGTTGCAGTATATGCGCAAGCGCTGGGGCGAGATGCTGGATTGGGGCGCGACGACGTGGTGGGAAATGTGGCAGCCGAGGGCGAGCTTCTGCCACGGCTGGTCAGCCGCGCCAACGCACGATTTGCCGGCTGAATTTCTTGGCGTAAAACCGGTTGCGCCAGGCTGGGCCGAAATCGAGATCAAGCCGTTTCCTGCTGATTTAGCCTGGGCAAAGGGCCGAGTACCGATATTAAAAGGAGAGGTGAGTGTCGAGTGGCAGGTTGGCGGAAAATCGCAAAAACGCGGGCTGAGAGTGACAAAGCCGTCTTTTGAAATGACGATTGAAATTCCCTCGACTTGCACGGCGCGCGTCTTCGTTCCGCGGTTTCGTAAAGGCTCGATCAAAATGCGTGGCCCAAAACGGAAAACTGCTTCTGTTATAAAGTGGCTCGGTAATGATGATGAGTATGCAAAATTTGAAATCACGCAAAGTGGGAAATATAAGTTTGAAGTGAAATAACCGGAAACAGGAGAAATCGTTATTCTACCACAGTTCGAGGAAGCACGCAGTTTTATGAACGGGCGAGCCGAGGTCAAGCGCGAAGGCAAATGGATTCGCGTTGATAAAACTGGAACAGTCATTCAATAGTTGTTTTCGACAAGTTATAGCGTTTTTCAAATGGATGGATATGTCATTTCGAGGAGCGTAGCGACGAGGAATCGCCTGTAAACAGATTCCTCGCTTGCGCTCGGAATGACAACCTACTCATGCAAGCGAAAAACGCTGTAGTTGTTACTGAAGCTAACAACTGTAAGGAAGATAAAATGCCGGAAACCAAAATTCAAAAACTCACCCCCATGTCGTTGCATCAAGTGCAAATCAACGATGGCTTTTGGGCGCCGAAGCTGAAGACGAATCGTGAAGTCACGATCCCCGCCATTTACCAACGCTGCCAAGAGACCGGCCGCATCGACGCCTGGAAGTTGGATTGGAAACCCGGCATGCCGAACGAGCCGCACGTGTTTTGGGATTCGGATGTGGCGAAGTGGATGGAAGCCGCAGCGTATAGCTTGGCGACACATCCTGAGCCGCAATTAAAAACGCGGCTCGATGAAGCGATTGATATGATTGCGCAAGCGCAGCAGCCGGACGGCTATCTCAACACGCATTTCACTGTCGTGCAGCCGCAGAAGCGCTTCACGAATCTGCGTGATTGGCACGAGCTTTATTGCGCCGGGCATTTGATAGAAGCTGCGGTAGCGCATTTTCACGCGACTGGAAAAAGAAAATTTCTCGACATCCTGTGCCGTTATGCCGATCTTCTCGAAAGTGTGTTCGGCACGCAGCCCGGCCAAAAGCGCGGCTATGACGGACACGAGGAAATCGAGTTGGCGCTGGTGAAGCTGTATCATGCCACCGGCGAGCGACGCTATTTGCAATTGGCGAAATATTTTGTCGACGAGCGCGGGCGGCAACCGCACTATTTCGATCTCGAAGCCAGAGCGCGAGGAGAAGATCCGGCGTCGTATTGGGCGAAAACCCACGAGTATACGCAATCGCACATTCCGGTGCGGGAACAAATCGTGCCGGGTGGTCACGCCGTGCGCGGGATGTATCTCTATTCTGCCATGGCTGATCTTGCGGCCGAATATAACGATCCAGAATTGCTCGCGGCGTGCCGCAGCATTTGGCGGCATCTCGTTGCGAAGCGAATGTATGTCACCGGCGGCATTGGCTCTTCGCGCGCCAATGAGGGTTATACCTCCGATTACGATTTGCCGAATGAAACCGCTTATGCTGAAACCTGTGCTGCCATTGGCTTGATCTTGTGTACGCATCGCCTGCTGCAAATCGAGCCGGATGGTGTTTACGCCGACGTGCTCGAGCGCGCGCTTTACAATGGCGCGCTCAGCGGCGTCTCGCTGCAAGGTGACCGCTTCTTCTATGAAAATCCCCTCGAAAGCCGGGGCAACCATCATCGCTGGGCATGGCATGAATGTTCGTGTTGCCCGCCCAACATCGCGCGCTTACTGGCATCATTGGGGCAGTATATTTATTCGCGCCGTGAAAACGAATTGTATGTTCATCTCTATGTTGGCGGGAGCGCTGTGTTCGACTTTGGCGAAAAAAAGATACGACTCCGGCAGGAAACAGATTACCCCTGGGATGGAAAAATTCGTTTACCAATCGAACTCGACAAGCCAACCGAATTCACGCTATGCTTGCGCATTCCCGGCTGGTGCCGGACGCCGGAGATCAGCATCAATGGAGAAAAAGTTTCTATGGCGTTCGTGCTGCAAAAAGGCTATGCGAAGCTGCAACGCTTATGGCAATCTGGTGATTCGATCCAGATAGATTTGCCGATGCGAATTGAACGGGTGCAGGCGCATCCCAACGTGCGGGCCAACTGTGGCCGCGTGGCCTTGCAACGCGGCCCGCTGGTTTATTGTCTTGAAGAGATCGACAACGGCCAGAATCTCAATGACCTGGTTTTGCCGCGTGAGGAAAATTTGGACGTGCAGTTTGAGAAAAATCTGCTCGGTGGCATTGCTGTCATCACCGGCAAGGCCAAACGCCGGGCGCTGGATGAATGGGAAAACGCCTTATACAAGGCTGGTGCCTCGCAAATGGAAGACCAAGATTTAAAAGCCATCCCCTATTTTGCCTGGGATAACCGCGAGGCGGGGGAGATGCTGGTTTGGATTCGAGAAAAATGATGCAAAATTTTATTGATTTTTTTTCTTCCCCTCTTGACAGCGAGCCAATTCTTTCGTAGATTGCCTACAGCCAAGGTTTGTCGCTGTTTTCGGGGTCAGGCATCCTTCGTCTCATTTAGCTACTAAACCAAAATTCATCTTCTTAGGAGACTTTACAGTATGCGTCGCTTGATAATCTTCATGCTGGGGCTACTGTTGCTCAACGCAAACGGTTTTGCACAGGTCGCCAACAAAAAGCTCACCGGCCAAAGCTTCGGCGGTGCAATCACAATCAATGCCAGCCCGCAGGCGGTATGGGCGGTGTTGACCGACGTGCAAAAAGTTGGCAGCGCGCTGGGTTTTGAGTACAAAGGCGCACCCAAAAAATTGGAGAAAGTTGGCGACAGTGTTCAACTGAAAGTCTGGGGAGACGTCGGTACGTACATTTTGATTTACGCCAAACCCGGCAGCGAGCTGCGCTATGTCTGGGAGCCGGACAATGCCACTTATATCTGCCAGGAGCGTTGGATGTTGGCGCCATCCGGCAAAAGCACGAAAGTAACCTACGAAGAGCGCTACACCGAATCCGGGCCGCAAACTGCGGAGGCCATTGCCGGGCAGGTAAAGACCTGCGAGCAAGCCCTTGCCAAGATAAAAGCGCTGTGTGAGGGAAAGTGAAATCCTTAGCAGGTTGGCCAGTTAATTATTAACCGGCAAACCAGCCAACAAAAAACACATAAACTGATAACACAACCTACTATCCATACTGTGTCCGAAACATTTACCGGTCTTCTTGAAATCGATGAGCGCCGCCTGGGCTTTCTGCGTAGAGTCTCGTTGGCGTTGGTGCCGCAACCGAACGATCCTTTTGTTGCTCCTCCTCTGATTCAGCAGCACAATTTGCGGACAGGCGTTTTGGTCGAAGCCGAAATTATTCCCGGCAATCGCGGCGGCCAACAAGTGGGAACTGTTCTGCGTGTCAATGGCTTGGATCCGGCGGAATGGGCCCAATTGCCGGATTTGGAGTCGCAGGTTGCCGTAGCGCCTTTCGAGCAAATCATGCTCGAAGCCGCGTCCACGCGAACGGCAAAAGAAAAAGAAAAAACCATCACCCCCACCGACAATGTCTCCATGCGCGTGGTGGATTTGATCAGTCCGCTTGGCAAGGGCCAACGCGCGCTGATCGTAGCACCGCCGCGCTCGGGCAAAACCATTTTTTTGCAGCAAATGGCGCAAGCCATCGCGCGCAATCATCCGGCAATTCATCTCATCATGTTGTTGCTCGACGAGCGCCCGGAAGAAGTGACCGACATGCGTCGCGCCGTGCAGGGCGAAGTGTTTGCCAGCTCCAACGACGCGCCGCTCGAATCGCACTTGCGCCTGGCCCAGCTCGCCACCGAATACGCCAAACGCAAAGCCGAGTGCGGCGAGGACGTGGTGATTTTGCTCGATTCACTGACGCGGACGGGCCGCGCTTTCAACCTGGGGCAACGCGGCAGCGGCCGTACGATGAGCGGCGGTTTGGATGCGCGCGCGCTGGAAATTCCGCGCAAAATTTTTGGCGCCGGCCGCAAGATCGAAAATGGCGGCTCGCTCACCATTGCCGCCACGATTCTCGTCGGCACCGGCTCGCGCATGGACGAATTTATTTTTGAGGAATTCAAAGGCACCGGCAACATGGAACTGGTGCTGGATCGCGCGCTCGCCGATCAGCGCATTTTTCCCGCCATCAATATTCCCGCTTCCGGAACCCGCCGCGAAGAACTGCTCTTCGGCAAACAAACCGCACATTACCAGACGCTGCGCCGCGCGATCCACGGCATGCCGCCGCGGGAAGCGATGACAACGCTGCTCAAAGCGATTGCCACCACGCCGAACAACAAAGCGTTGCTGAAAAAAATTTCTGAAAATTCTGAAGATTTTGCTTGACAATCTGGCCGGGGCGTATTAGCTTTAACCCCAATTCAAACGAGCGGAAATACTGACAGACGATGTAGGCTGTCGTCCTACAAAATAAAAATGGCTACCAGCGAGCGCCGCCATGTCTGCGCTGGTAGCCCAGCCGCTCAAGGGAATTGCTTCCCGAGCAGCTTCAGAAATATAAACGCCCCTCTCCGTTATTTTGTTCCCACCTTTCCGAAAAATTTTCTAAAAAATTTTTACCGCCACACTCGCAACAATAATTAAACAAATCCCGCAGAGATAACCTCAGAAAATACAAAACTTAATTCCTTCAACTCGTCCGTGGAGAATTTTCTGCGAACCTTGCGCTTTTGGCGTATTAAACTGCAATACTATTTAATGAAAGGCTACGTTCGCAGGGGAGAAGTTGCGCACTACACCTTCGGTTTTTCCACCCCTTTGTCTCGATTTTTCTTTTAAAAATTTTTTAAAAGAAACCCGGTACAAGGGCAACTTTTCATTTCTTCAATCGGACTTTAGGTATTATGAGGACGCGTATTCTATGGACGGCAGCAATATTGTTGCATGCAAGTATTGCATCCACCCCTATTCATTCCACCCCGCTTCAGCTCTTCGCATCACCAAACCGGCCCGCTCCGTTTGCCGGCTCTCTGAGTTCCACGCCGGTTTCCGCCAAGGCAGCCGATGACACCAAGACCAACTGGTCTCGCCTTGCCGAAGCAGTCGAAGCCAAGGCGTTCGTGGTTGACTACATCAATTTCATCGCACAACACGACCTCGCGTTTGTCGAGTTTTACGTGCAAATCAGCAATGCACAATTGAGCTTCACGCGCACGGCAAAAATTTTTCAAGCGGTTTATGACATTGATTTCTACATCGAAGATTTGCAAGGCAATGTCATACAAACTCAAGCGGCGCATGATACGGTAAAAGCCTTCACTTTTGACCAAACCAAAGCCACGACCAATTACCGTGTTACGGTGTTACGCTCCTGCCTGCACTCCGGGGAATACCGGTTGCGCGCGATCGTTACCGATCGGGAAACCGGCAAGAGCGCCGAAATCACGCAGAAATTTCGCGCGCGCGATTTTTCTGGGCAGAGCTTGATGGTGAGCGATCTGCAATTTAGCCGCCGCATTCAAGTCGATTCTTCCGCCGGCCCTTTCGTCAAACACAACCGTCTGGTTGAGCCGAACGCACTGCATCGTTACGGCCAGTTTGCGAGCCAGCTTTTCATTTATTATGAAATTTACAATCTGACCGAGCCTAACGGCACGGCCGCTGCAGTCATTGGCGATAGTGTTGCTGCGCCGTCCGCGACGGCTGACAGCTTCCGCACGCTTTATATCATTCACAATGAAAATGGTGAGGAGATCAAACAACTCTGGAAAGCCAGCCGCAAGCCGGGCAATTCCTGCGTGCAAAGTGTTTTGTTGCCGATCGCGGATTTGAAAAGCGGGCAATACACGCTGACGGTGCGCGTCTTCGATGATGGTGGTGGAACTTATGCAGAAACCTCCGGGAACTTCAGCGTGGCGTGGAACCTTTTTTCATTCAAGGATAAAAAGTTTGAAGAGATTTTGGAACAAATGTGCTACATCGCCAGCCGCGATGAGCTGCGGCAACTGGAAAAATTGCCGGAGGAAGAGCGGCAGCGCGGCCTCGTCGAATTTTGGCAGCGCCGCGATCCCACGCCGGCCACGCCGGAAAACGAATTGATGGATGAGTATTA
Source organism: bacterium (assembly GCA_050732275.1). GTDB lineage: Bacteria > Zhuqueibacterota > Zhuqueibacteria > Zhuqueibacterales > Zhuqueibacteraceae > Zhuqueibacter. The sequence continues at coordinate 3,906 of JBOHQZ010000010.1, read as the reverse complement.
TCGCCGCCTGGCTTTTGCCAATCGCCGTTTCAGAGGGCAAACCGGCGAAGGCTGGAAATCGCCGCAGGGCCAAATCTACATCACGTATGGCCCGCCGGACGAAATCAGCCGCTGGTCCGACTCTCCCATGAAAGTCACCAATAATGACTGGATGCAGCCCGGAATGCCGGCGGATATTTTCCAAGAAGCTTATGCACGGCTGAAGTCGAGAAGATATTCTCTACAGAAGGAAGGGGCTTACGAAATCTGGGAGTACGTTCAGCTCAACCGGCGTTTCGTGTTCGCCGATTTTCGCGGCATGGGAAGCTACGAGCTCGTTGATCCGTTATTTATAAATGCTACATGGTCACGTTAACGCCGCTGATGTCCTGAAGGCCAATTTGCCAAACCCTAACGCGGACGGGCCACATCTAAAGAGAAACTTATCGCTCACGGAATTGGAACAGCCCACGGAAATGAATCATAAAAATCTTTTACTTCCGTGTGAGTTCCATTCCGTGAACTAAGTTTTTTGCTTTTTGCAAAGAATTTACTTCGAAAGAGACCGCGCCTCGCCCTTTCGATGGGGGTTGTCATTTTATATCAACGTTTTTTTACCCATTAAGTTTTACGCCTTACGTCTCACCTCCCACTCACGTTTCACTTCTTGCTTGCGAATGAACGCCGATTTGTTTATATTTCGTCATACAACGAAAATAGGTTTTATCATGGCTACGCCTGAAAGGTGTGTGACGCGCTATGTCTCAATATCATAAAACTTCTTCATTGCCATACCTCATTTTGCTCACTGCCGCGATGATGCTGCTGTTTCAGCTTGGCTGCAGTTCCACCAAGAAATCGACGCAAGCCACGAAACCTCGAAGTGAGAACCAGCCACAAGAAACCAAAGACAGCCCAAGCCCTGCTGCTGTCATGAACGAGGACTTCGATCCGATGACTTTGAAAGCGCCGGAATTTCGAATCGCGCGCAAGCAGGTCATTCAGAGAAGCGATACGGTGGCGATATCAACGGCAGTGGCGCCGGTCGATACCTCCTGGCAAACGGTTCCCGGTTTTCAGGTTCAGCTCTTGCAAACCGAGGATGCGAAACTGGGGCGCGCCGCAGTTCGTGACGCCATTTTAGCGCTCAACACCGACGTCGAAATCATTTACGAGGCGCCCTATTACAAAGTCCGCGCCGGCCGGTTTACCAACCGTTATGATGCAGAGCAATTGCAAAATCTCGCCTCGGAAAAAGGCTACGCCAATTGTTGGGTGGTGCGCACGCAGGTGAAAGTGCAGGCGAGCGATTTGTTGAATCAGAAATAAGATTTTTATTATGCTATTCTGTAAAACCTTAATCTCGATAGCGCGTTATGATTCTCTCGGCCTTGAGCAACGGGACTTCTTCGTTTTCTTTTCATCGTGCTTTTTGTGTTTTGATCTTTTTCATTGCCGCTCACGTTCTGCCTGCCGCCTCCCAAGAAACCGGTCTGCCATTTTTTAAAAATTATCCTCCCGCCGAATACCGCGCTCACAATCAAAATTGGGGCATCGCCCAAGATCGCAACGGCATGATGTATTTCGCCAACAACACCGGCGTGTTAGAATACGACGGGGTGCATTGGCGTCTGATGCCAATGCCGAATAAAGTCCTCGTGCGTTCGCTGGCAGTCGATGCGAGCAATCATATTTATGCCGGCGGGTTTGGCGACCTCGGTTATCTCGCGCCCGATTCCATCGGTCAACTGCGGTTTGTGTCCATGCTTGCTGAAATCGATGCCAGCCAGCGCGATTTTGCCGATGTCTGGCAAACCATCGCTACCGACTCTGGCATTTACTTCGTCACGCAAAAATATTTATTCCGCTGGCACGAAAACCGTTTTAAGGTGTGGCCCGCTCAAACGCCGTTCCACGTGGGATTTTGGGCGAACGGTCGCTTCTATTTGCGTCAGCGCGAAGTGGGGCTGCTGCGCTTGGATGGCGATTCTTTGGCATTGGTTCCAACTGGAGAGCGTTTCGCCGACGAGAGAGTGCAAGCCATGTTGCCGTTTGATGAAAAGCGCATCCTGCTGGTGACGAGAACGCATGGATTGCTTTTGTTCGATGGCCAAGCTTTTCAGCCGTTCCCCACCGAAGTAAACGATCTTATTCTCGAAGCACAAACATACTGCGGCGTCAATTTGCCGAACGGCGGCTTTGCAATTGGCACGCTGCGCAATGGCCTCATCGTGATTGACCGCGCGGGCCGGCTGCAGTACCTTTTAAATAAATCCACCGGCTTGCAGGATGAGACGGTGTACGCTCTTTTTGTTGATGCGCAAGGTGGTTTATGGACGGCATTACACACCGGCCTCAGTCGCATCGAAGCCACTTCGCCGCTGACAATCTTTGATGATCGCTTGGGCTCGGAGGGCAGCGTGTTGGACATTCTCCGCCATCGCGGCGAGCTGTATATCGCCACGAGTATGGGGGTTTATTTTTTAGATGAGAGCCTCGCGAATGTTCGGCGACGCGCGACGGCGGGCGAGCTTCCTTGGAAATTCACACGCGTGGAAGGCATTCCGCCGCAATGTTGGGCGCTGCTGTCCTCGGGTGAAACCTTGTTGGGCGCCACTTACGCCGGCGTTTACGAAATCCAAAATCACCGCGCGAATTTGATTGATGGCAGCTATGCCTTTGCTCTGCACCGCTCGCGGCAAGACAGCAACCGCGTTTTCGTTGGCCTGGAAAGCAGCTTGAAAACGCTTTATTTTGACCAAGGCAAATGGCGACACGAAGGAGAAGTTGCCGGCGTCACTGAACAAATCCGCCGTATTTGGGAGGACGACGAGGGGAGACTTTGGCTGAGTACTTTCTTTGCCGGAGTTTTACGCGTCGATTTCTCAAAAGGATTTAATTTCGCGCCGGCGATGGCGCGTTTTGACACGTCGCATGGATTGCCCAACTCGCCAAAGTGTTTGCCATTTTTTGCGGCAGGAAAATTTCTGTTGGGGACTGAGAACGGCATTTTTGCTTTTGATGAAAGCACGCAGCGATTTTTTCCGGACACCACTTTGGGAACGAGGTACGCGGATGGCAAGTCGCTCGTTGAATATATAGTCGAAGATGGCAGAGGAGACGTTTGGATCGCATCCAAAGGGAAAATCTCATCGGGCGTTGCACGGCGCCGGTCCAACGGCCATTATCTTTGGGAACAGACAACGCAACGGCGCTTTGCAGAGATCGATGCTTATGTCGTCTATCCGGAAACGGCGCGCGATTCCGTCTCCTGGTATGGCTGTCTCGACCGCGTGATTCGCTACGACGGCTCCACTCGACACAATGATGACGCCGGTTTTTCAGCTCTCATTCGTCAAGTCATCGTCAATGGCGACTCGATCATTTTTGGCGGCGCGGATTTTTCCAGCGCAGATTTTTTGCCAGCGCTCGGCTCTCAACACAACGCGCTGCGCTTCATGTCCGCCGCGCCGTCTTTTGATGATGAGTCTAAAAACCGGTTTCAATATTTTTTGGAAGGTTTCGATAAAGGCTGGTCGCATTGGAATGAGGAGACGATTAAAGACTACACCAACCTTCCCGACGGCGAATATCGCTTTCACGTGCGCGCCCAAAATATCTATGATCGTCAAAGCGCTGAAGCCGTGTTTGCGTTCAAAATTCTTCCGCCCGTGTACAAAACTTGGTGGGCTTATGGCGTTTATGGCATGCTCTTTCTCGGAGCTTTATACGCGCTGCGTCGCGCCGTCATCAAAAGAGAAAGGCTCAAACACCGGCAGGAATTGCAGCACGTGGAGTTCGTGAAGCTGCAAGAACTGGATCGGCTGAAGTCGCGGTTCTTTGCCGATATCTCGCACGAATTTCGCACACCGCTAACGCTGATTCTCGGGCCTCTGCTAAGCTTGCGGCAAGCTTCGTCCAAAACGG
>JBOHQZ010000009.1:0-23226 GCA_050732275.1 bacterium | reverse complement strand
CTCATGACTCGTCGCCACGGCAGCCGATTCGCCTCGATCTGATTCGGCCGCCGGCAGGCCGCGACTTGCTCAACGAGTTTTCTGCTTTGCTGGCGTCATTGGCAGAAGAAAAAAGCCAGCGCTTCATTGCTTTCGTCGACAATCGCAAGCAAACCGAGCTGATCGCTTCGATTGCCGGCCGGGAGAAAAAGAGCGAGCGCGCCGAGGCTGCCGCGCCGGAGCAAGAAGAGCCGGTGCTGAAGTGGGATTATCTGAAACAAGCGCATATTTTGCCTTATCGCGCCGGCTATGAGGAGCAGGATCGCACGACGATTCAAGAGCGGCTAACCGATGGCTCGCTCGCCGGCGTGGTCAGCACCAGTGCGTTGGAGCTTGGCCTCGATATTCCGTATTTGACCGCCGGCGTTCTTTTCGGCGTGCCGTATTCCGCCACCAGCTTTTATCAACGCATCGGACGAATCGGCCGGCACGCACCAGGCCACGTGGTGATCGTGAGCCGGGGAACGGTTTATGATCAACAAGTCTTTGCCAAGCCGACAGCGCTGCTGTCGCGCCCGCTGGCCGAAGACGCTTTGTATCTGGAAAATGAGCGGCTGCAATACATTCATGCCCTTTGTTTGGCCCGTCACGGCGGCGAGCACGATCGAGTGATCGCGGCGGAAAATTTAACGGACCGGGAAAATTTTGCTTCGACAATCGATTGGCCGGAGGGATTTTTGGCGCTTTGTGAGAAGGAACGGAATGGAGAAATTCCCGCAGTGCTGCAAGTGATGAAAGGCGAAGCCGGCGACGACCCCAATCACGTTTTCCCATTGCGCGACGTCGAGATGCAGTTCAAAGTGCAGGAGCGCTTGATGGGGCGAGGGCGGAATCTCGGCGAGATTTCACACGCCCAATTGATGCGCGAAGCCTATCCCGGCGCGATTTATTATTACACCGCCAGACCGTATCGCGTCATTCGCGTCAACACACGCCGCCGCGAAGTGCATCTCCGCCATCACCAAAAGAAATACACGACTTCGCCGTCACAGTTGCCGGTGTTGATCTTTCCCGATTTGGCGCCGGGCCGCATTTATCAAGCCAAATCGCACGGGGAGCTTGTGTGCATCGAATGCCATTTGCAAGTGCGCGAAGCCTTGTCGGGTTATGCCGAGCAAAGAGGGCCGAACCGCATCAACGTGGAGTATCCGGCAGACGTTGAAGCCACCGGGGTTCATTTCGAGCAAGCGAGATTTTCAAGAAATTATTTGACGACCGGCGTGATTCTCAGCCATCCGGCGTTGGGTGAAAACCGATTCGAAGCCGAGTTGATCGCCTCGGCGTTGTTCGAGGCGTTTTTAATGAGCGTTCCTTATGAGCGCCGCGACGCCGGCTTTGCCGCGGACAAATTTCGTTTGGCGCATGCACCGCTCAACGCCCAAGACGGCGCCAGATTTATCGCCATCTACGATCAAACTTACGGCAGCTTGCGGCTTACGAGCCGCCTGATGTCGGATGCCATTTTGCGCGCCGTGATTCCCGCGGCGATCGATCTCTGTCGTCTGGGCGAAGCGACCGAAGCGCAGGCAAAAACCGTTGCGGCGCTCGGGCAGCTTTTGGCAGAAGCCGCGCATGCTGCGGTCGATCACGCCATTCAACCCGCAGAGAAAAAGCAGTCTGACAAAAATCTCATTCCCATCCTCCTGCCCGGCTCGAAGGGGCTGGCGTTGCACAACGGCAATACGGAATTCGAGGTTGAAGAAATTTTTTTCGATGCGATCAGCCAGCGGCTTTCGTATCGCGGCCGGTACGTCGATGAACAATACGCCAACGCGACGACTAAAATCATTCTGCCCGTCGAAGGCCTCATGGAAGTGCCGGGCGAATCGAGGCCCGGCTATTATGATTTGGAAAAAGGTGGAATAACAAAAGGCGAATAACGGCTCTTTCCCGTTTCAATCCCCTCAATATTTTGCCTGCCTTGCCCTTCTGGCGATGATCAAGTTTAAAAAACTTTACGAAAACGCAAATATCCAGTTTGTACGGTATAATTTTAAATAATATTATTAAAATTCCGGAGATTAAAATGAAGAGCAATTACAGGGGAGCAACTTCGAGATTTTGGGTTTTGTCTACATGTCTGATGAGCTTGACATTCTTGCACTGCGCTTCAACGATAAGACCTCCAACTCTGACCAAGTCACCGAATTGTGCAACGAGCATCGAAGGCTACTATGAATACGGTGAACATTGGGGCGGAAAGAAGCCGGTGTTGATCGTCCGGCAAGACTATGAATATAAAATAATCGCCGGAAAAGTGGTTTCGCAGACAGCCAGTGGAGTCACTTTCGATCCCGAACGCGAGGGTGCGTTCTACGATCCCAAACCCGAGTTTTATCGGTTTGATCGCATTGAAGCGTTTATTGATCACAATGGAAGAGTTGTGGCTGGCAATATTCCACAAAAACTTTCAAAGAAAATTTCATTGGAGCTGCATTTGAAGCCAGGGCACGATGCTGGAGCAAAATCGTTCAAGCTGAAGTTAAAGCCGAATGAACCATTTGGATTTTGCATTCCCCACGGCGTCTATAACCTCGACGCCATTCGGTTCATTGATAAAGAAGGCAATGTCGATATCGGTGTAGACTATCCAGCTTTGGAGATTCAAATTGAAAAAGGCCGTTCAAATTATATCGGGCATTTGCTGCTCGGCCATTCCCAAATGGCAGCAATAGACTCGGTGCTGATTCCGTTGAAAATTGGTTCGCGTCCAAACGGTGCAATGGCCGCTGGATTGCTCGGAGGAGCAATTGGTGGTGCGCTTTACGGCGCTTCTCTCGCTGCGAAAGGCATCATTGGAGAACACAAATTATACTTAGGTACGGTGGAAAATTATAAAACCAAAACCAAGCGACCGGTTAAATATAACATGATCAAGCGCGTACAATGAATTTGTATTTTCATCAAATGTATTTTTGAAGCAGCTGATTTTTATCTCCCGTTTGATCTTTTGCAAAACCCCTCCGCATTTTTGTCCCCGCCTTTGAAACACTAGCGTTATTCCAGTAACCATTTTGTAAGCAAAACCCGCGGCATGCGTGTGCCGTGGCAGCTTTGGCATCGTGCCACAGTAATGAATAGCTAATTGTTTGGTTCTTTTTGAAGCGCGACCACGCTTAATAAATCGACATCGGCTTGAAAAAGAACACGTGGCATGCAGTTTGAAGATAGAAGCAAAACAAAACTTTGTTTGCGTTCGGAGTCGTGCATGAGCCGGCGCTTTAAAAATTCACGAAAGAAGTTTTATCACGGAGAAAATTGTATGCGAAAAGCCAGTGTCGCTGTTCTGCTTGCGGCTGTGATGATGTCGGGAAGCATCGAGGTCGCCGCGCAAAGCCTGGCGAAACGGTTTATGCTCGGTATGTCGGCGGGAGCGCAACGGTTGTACAGCAACGGTCCGACGGGTAAAATTGGCGTCGGCGGTGAGGGTCATCTGGGTTACCGTTTGACCGGCCGTTTGGGCGCCACGTTGGTGGGCGGTTATGCCAATCTGCCCTACACCATCCCCGGCCCCGGCGTGGCAGGCGCCGGAGTATCCACCAAGACCAACATTTTTTACGGCAATCTTTTGTTTGATTTCGAGTTGTTGAACAAGGGCAAGTTTCATCCCTATTTATTGGTCGGCGCCGGCACTTACAACTACCGGCAACTGAACGGCTCGCGCAAGATCGAGCCCAGCGGCATCGGCGGCCTGGGCTTCCGTTGGCTGCTCGGACACCATTTCGCGCTGGACGTCAACAGCACTTATCATTACGGCAGCAGCGACCGGTTGGATGCGATTCTCGGCAGCGGCAATGATCGTTACGCCAGCGGCCGCCTCGGCTTCAGCTTTTTCCCGGGCTCGTCCAAAGCATCGCCACCAAAAGAAGAGCTTTTTTCGGAAGGGGAAATGGAAAGCGCCGGCATGGAAAGCGCGGTGGTAGAAATGGAGCCGCAGCCCGATAGCGCCGCAGCCAAACAAGAGGAATACGAGCGTCTCAAAGCGAGGGTTGACGAGCTTAAGCAAACCCTCAACAACAAGGAAAACGAAATCTCCACGCTGACCTCGACTTTAGCGGAGAGCAAAGAACGCGTCGAGCAAATGCAAAACACGGTGGAAACCCCGCCTCCGGCTGCCAACAATGGCGACATGCGCGGCATGTACGAGCAGGCGCTCAACAAATTTTACGCGAAGAGCCACCTCGAAGCCGCGCAGATGTTCACCGAACTGGCCAACCAGTTTCCCAACCATCCGCTCGTCAGCAATTGCCATTATTGGATCGGCGAATCGCATTTCCAGCTCGGCAATTATCAGGAGGCCGTCGAAGCGTTGAATCGCGTCCTCCAATTTTCGCAGTCCCCCAAGAAGGATGATGCCTTGCTCATGCTCGGAAAATCTTATGCGCAGATCAAGCGCATGGAAGAGGCGCGCAAGGCGTTCACGCGGCTGATCCAGGAATATCCCAACAGTGAATATGTGGGCAAGGCCTCGGCTTTGCTCACTCGTATGTAGCTTTGTCATTCCGGGCGCCAGCGAGGAATCTGTTGTGTGGAAGATTTCTCGCTACGCTCGAAATGGCAAATATTAAATTGATTCCACTTTTTGAAAAAAAGAAATCGCTCAAATTAGGTAAAACTGTTTGAGCTCCAACGCTCCTGCCAGGCGGCAGGGGCGTTCCCCCTTCTTGCCTCCAATCTTTGATTCCGTTTGTCAACGGCCATTCCTGCAAAAATAAAATAATTATTCTTGCCCCGCAACAAAATTTTTATTAAAATAGTAATGTTGTAAATGGCTGTTCTTTCAGGCTTCGACGTCATGGCGGTGGGAGACGAGTTAAGATCGGATTCTTGCGATCCGCCCAGAGAAAATTAACCCCCCACCCAGGATGGGACCGGCTTAGGAACCGTCATGGGCGAATTTGGGAGACAGCAACAATATGGCTGATAAACCTGCACCGGCAAAGCCGGACTTGGCACCTTTTTTCATTTTGTTTTTGATTGTGATCATTGCCGGACTTGGCAGCATCCGCTCGTGCCAGTACACCACCGAACCGCCTTCGAATTTACCCGGTGACGGCGGCGGAGGCCGCCCGGGGGCGCCGGTCACGACAACTCTTAAGCAATATACCGTCCGGGTAGGCAGCTATCTCACGCAAGAAGAGGCCAACTCGATGGCCACGACGTTGCGGAGCAGAAACATCAACAACTTTATATTGAAATCGAATGGCAGATGGCTCGTTTGCGTCGGCACTTATGTATCGGAAGAACGGGCTAAACGGACAGCGGATCGACTCCAGCTCCTGGAGATCGGCAACCCGGTGGTTCTGCCGCCGAAGGGGAAATAAGCATATTCTTCTTACCGCCATGCAAAATTTTTAGTTTTGGGTGTTGAATTGACGTTCTTGCTGTGTTAGCTTCATCGCACTGGGAAAAAAATGTCCACGTTCCGAATACAAGCAGCGTTTGATTGCTACAAAAAGACGTGACAGTATATAGCGCAAGAGCGATCTTGTGCATGGGTTTTCATGGGTTAAAACTGGAGGCAGCACAACATGGCAGACAAACCCGGTAGTCCGAAACAGGCGGATTTATTACCCCTGGTCATTTTATTTTCGATTGTAATTATTATTGTTATTAATAACACGGTCACCATAGAGACCGAAGGGGGAAAAGATAACTTGGGCGGCGGCTGCGTTCAATCCGAGCCGAAAACCATTACGAATGATATCGATACGACGGCGTTTGAGTATACCGTCGTTGTCGAATGTTATGAAAGCAAGAAAGATGCCTATGGGGCGGCGGGCCGTCTGCGTGCTTCGCAGATCAACAATTTTGTGATGGAGCACAAAGGCGCGTGGCAGGTTTGCGTTGGCAAGTATTTTAATCGGAAGCGCGCCGAGCGCCAAATCGCCGCTCTCAAAAGGCACGGCGTTGCTGATCCGGTGATCTTCCCTCCCGGCAAAAGCAAATGCGTGCCGCCGGAGACAAAGATTGTAACCAGAATTGGTACAATTTATATTTTAATTGCTGTTGTGATCGTTATTATTATTATTGCGATTGCCACGCAAGGCAAAAAGCCTCCGCCACCACCGCCGGCGCCGCCCAAATTTGAAACCACGATCACGATAACGACGACGACGAAACCTGATGTAAAGTAAGCGAAGAAGGATGGATAGTAGATGATGAGGAATTTTAAAAAACAGTTTTTATCATTGTTGATCGTGGTTATTGCAGCCACCGGCGGTTGCGTCAAAAAAGCCGAAGACCAGCCACCCAGCAGCCGCGACGGGGTGTCCGATGGGAGTGGTGACCGCGCCGATACGCTGAGCGAAGAACGGTTGCCGGATCGCACGCCCGCGGCGCCAAGGGGCGAAGTGGGGCGTAACGAGTATACAATTCAGGTGGGAATTTTTGATCGCGCCGAAGCGGCAGATCAACTGGCCTATGAGCTGCGGGCGAAAAACGTCAACAATTTCACCCAAAAAGTCGGCAGACGTTGGCGCGTGTGCGTCGGGCGCTATTACTCGCAGGGTCGCGCCGACCGCCGGCTCCGCCAGATCATCGACATGGGCTTTGACAATGCCAAAGTCATCGCGCCTGAATAATGAGTTTTGGTTGCGGCTAAAGCCGCGCTGTGGCATAAACATGACAACGGCGAATCTTGCAGACGCCCGTGCCGTCCAAACAAGAATCGCCGTCATTTATCGCCGACAGATAATCTGTTATGATTTCTGTGAGAGAATTTTGTACATGCCAGTGCCGCACACACCACACTTGCCACTGAGCGCCGGCCGGCCATTTTTCATGGTCACTTTTTGCGTTTCAACCATGGCGGTTTTTTTTCGGCATTTTACGCAATAGGCCATCTCGCCGCTCTCCGCACCGGCGCCGCCCGAAGGCGTAGCGCTGCCCGCCTCTTCGCTTCCAGCCGTGTTTTCCATCCCTGGCATTTCATTCATATCGTTCACTGCTCTTACTCCGTTTCGTTATGAGGGCGTTTTAAGAATTACGTAGTAAAATAAGATTTTTTGCTTCAAAGTCAAGCTAAAATTTTCCGGCGGCATGATATTCTGCTTGCTTTTTGCAAATTTCAAGTGTATATTTTCCGCAAAAATATCATGTTGAGACGACCGGTGAGCAAAGCAGAAAAAAACGCGTTATTCCCGCATGGCAAGGCTGGTGTTGAGCTTGACGAGATTCGCGAGATGATTGCCGGGCCGCCGCTGCGAGAGATGGAAATACGGATCGCCGAGCTTTCGCAACAAGTGGCGCAGCTCGTTGCGCAGATAACGGCTGATCGCGCGCGCGACGGAAAAAAGTGGGAGTTTTTGCAAAGCGAGCTGGCTGAGCAGAGAAAAAAATCCGTTCGACGCGCCGCACGGCACCGTTCGCTGACCACCGCCAAAATCAAAGCGCTGGCGCAACAACTGCAGAACATCATCAGTTGGCTGGAAAGCGAGCAGCAGAGCCGCGCGAGGCTGGCAGATGCCATGGCCGCACTGTCCGAACAATGGCGCGCCGCCCCACCGGTCTACAAAATCAAAAAAACGATGGTGGCAGATTATCTTGATCGCAAAAAGAGAGCCAGAGCCAGCGGCAAAAAAAGCGCTGGAAAAACATAACATGGACGCATTCGAGGTAAAAATAAAAAAACAAAATTATTGTGGCAAAATAATTTATCGGCAGAATAATTGTTTTAAAAATTATTCTGCCGAAGAATCCTTCTGCCATTTTAGGTGCTGAGAATACAACTTGTCAGGTTGAGATGAAGTCCACGGACGCAGGCTTCGCTGGATAGTCATAAACCATTTTGCCATGGCCCTCAAAATATGAGCGTCGAACGGCTGCGGGAAATTTTGCTCGAAGGTGATCGGGCGCGAATGCGAACGCTGGAGCACGAGTTGGAAGAAGTCCGCACCACGATTGCTGACAAAGAGGCGTTGATCGCCTCACTCAACCCGGTCATCGCCGACTTGCTGGAGCGCAAAATTGCCAGCTCCGGCGAAGAGATGGCGGAGATTGTAGCGCCGTTGATGGGGCCGGCGATTAAAAAGCAGGTGGCGGAATCCAAAGATGAAATGGTCGAGGCACTCTATCCGGTGATCGGCCAAACGGTCCGCCGTGCGGTGGCCGAGGCGATGCGCAAGCTCGTCAAACAGATTAACGAGCGGGTGGACAAATCGTTCAACCTCAAAATCACATGGCTGCGTCTCAAAGCGCGCCTGTTGGGCCTGCCGGAGCCGCTGATGATTCTGCCGCAAGTGGTTCCATTCACTATCGAGCAACTTTTTCTCATCGATCAACGCACCGGTTTGTTGATCGCGCACACGGCAGTGGAAACCACCCGCGCAACGAACGGCAAGGCAATAAATGACGAACCAATAAACGGCGAGTCTGAAAACGGCGAGCCGGCGAACGGTGAGCTTGAGAAAGGTGAGCCGGCAAATGGCGAACCCATAAACGGCAAGCCAATGAACGGCAGGCCGCAAATGGTCAGCGGCATGTTGACTGCGATTCAGGATTTCACCAAAGAGGCGTTTGGGCCGAGCGCCGAAGGCGATCTGCACGAGGTCAAATATGGTGACAAGATGATTTTTGTCGCCTCCAGCCCGCCAGTGTTTTTGGCCGCGGTGACGGTGGGCGTGGCGCCGCAGCAATTTCCGGAAAAATTGCGCGCCGTGCTGCGACGAATTCATAACACGTTTCATGCCGCACTGCGCGAATTTGACGGCGACGCCACGCCGCTCGAGTCGACGCGCGAGCCGATGCAAAAATTTATTGCTTCATTCGCGGAAATCTCCGCCCCCAAGCCAGCGGCTGCGAAAAAAACGGCGTGGCCAAAATCAACTTTCGGAAAGATCGCGCTCGGCGTCGCCATCGGTTTGGCGCTGGCCGCCGGGATTTTGTTCGTGTTCAAACCGTCGCGAGTGCGTGAGAACACGCCAACACCGCCGGTCGTCGCAACGCTGGCGCCCGGCGTGCCACAGCTTCGTGTGGAGGCGCGGTTGAGCGGCGAGGTGTGGGTTCGTGCCGTGACCGATGAAAAAGATTCAACCGATTTTAGATTTCAAGACGGCGAGTTTGTGGTTTGGCACGCGGCCAACAACCTGCGCCTGCGCGTCGGCAATGCCGGCCAAACCGGGCTTTTTTTGAATGGAAAAAATTTAGGCCCGCTCGGCGAAGTGAATCAAGCCGTCACGCTGGTCATCACGCGAGATGGCATTGTCGAGAAGCGTTGAAAATATTTTCCAACGGATAAAAAACAACCAACGGATTTTTGATCTTTGTAAGTTTTAAAACGTTTAAAAAATGTCCGGGCGTCTGATTGCTCGCAGGTGCATATTTAAAGGCAAAACCATTTCGGGAAAAACAATTGATTTCAAATGAAGTTTTGAATAGTTTTGCCCCAAATCGTTTTGCCTTTGGGAACATCTGAATAGTTGCAAAAATTTTTTGTTTGACTGCGGCTTGTTCGCGTTGGATTCCGTATGCCAAATCTGCAAAAGAAAATTTGCTTGTTGGGGATGTTCGGCGTCGGCAAGACCAGCCTGGTGCGGCGGTTTGTGGAGAACATGTTCGACGAAAAGTATCAGTCCACCATCGGCGTGAAAGTCGACCGCAAGCGTGTGGCTCTCACCGGCCACCAGACACACTCGCATGTCGATTTGCTGGTGTGGGACATCGCCAGCCAGGATGATTTGCAGAAACCGGCGCAAAATTATTTTCGCGGCGCGCACGGAGCGCTCGTGGTTCACGATTTGACGCGCCCAGAATCGGCGCAGCGTTTGGCGCTCTACTGCGAGCGGTTCTTGCAAATCGCGCCGCAGGCCAAAATCGTTTTTGCCGGCAACAAGGCCGATCTTGTCGCAGCGCAAAGCTTCGATTTGGCGCAATTTCAAAGCATGCTGGGCCATCTCGCCGCGCCGCATCTGCTCACCAGCGCAAAAACCGGCGAGAATGTCGAACAGGCTTTTCAAATGCTGGTCGAGGCGATCATAAACGCCTCATAATTATTTTCCATTTTAGAAATGGACAAGCTTATTCAAAAAATCTTAACCGAGCAACAAGTCGGCTTCGCCATAATCGACCACCAATTGTGTGTTGAACATTTTAATGACGTTTTCGCCCGTTTTGTCCAATTCGGCGAAGAGGCGACAAACGGCAAGCGGCTCGATCAGTTTTACCCGGAGATGGTTGGCCTCGACGAGACACTCAATGCGCTGCTCGAGGCGCCCGGACAAAATTTCGAGCTGCCTTGCGTGAATCGCGAAGGGAGCGTTGGCGAGATTTGCTTTTTGGATTTCAAGCTGAGCAGCCTGCCAGATCAAGCTGAGGCGGAGCCGCGCTTGTTGTTTATGGTAGCGGACAAAACCGCCCAGTACCGAATGCAACAGCAGCTTGTACAGCAAAAACACGAGTTGTTGCTGCTGCGGTCGGTGCTCGGCTCGCAACAGAAATTTCTCGCCAACAGCATTCTCGGCAGCTCGCCGCCCATCGAGCGGTTGAAAGAGCTGGTGCAAAAAGTGGCGCAGGTTCCGCGTGCGACGGTGTTGCTGCAAGGCGAAAGCGGTACCGGCAAGAGCCACGTGGCGAGAGTGATCCATTATCTCTCTTTTCAGTCCGGCGCGCCGTTTGTGGAAGTGAACTGCGCCGCCATTCCCGAGAATCTTTTGGAAGCGGAACTGTTCGGCTACGAAAAAGGCGCTTTCACTCACGCCGTGAAAGCCAAAACAGGCTTGATCGAAGAGGCGGACGACGGCACGCTGTTTCTCGACGAGATCGGCGACATGCCGTTGAGCTTGCAGGCCAAGTTGCTGCATTTTCTCGAAACGCGCAAGTTTCGCCGCCTCGGCAGCAACCAGGAACGCGGCGTGCAGGTGCGCTGCATCGCCGCCACCAATCACAATTTGCCAGCCGCGGTTGCCGAGAAAAATTTCCGCGAAGATCTTTATTATCGTCTCAACGTCGTAAATCTTACCTTGCCGCCGCTGCGCGATCTGGGCGAAGACATCGTCACGCTCGCGGAGCATTTCATCAAAATTTACAATCTCGATTTCCGCAAAAAAGTTGACGGGCTGCACCCTGAAGGGCGCCGCCGGTTATTGGGCTACGCTTGGCCGGGAAATGTGCGCGAGCTGCGCAATGTGATTGAACGCGCCATGATTTTTTGTGAGGCGAACGAAATCAAGCCGGCGGATTTGGCACTTCCCGCAACGATGACGGAGGAAGCTTTGCCAAGCTCGTTTCGCTTGCCCGAAACCGGCATTCAGCTTGAAGATCTCGAAAAGTCTTTATTGACCCAAGCCTTGCAGCTCGCACAGGGCAACAAAACTCGCGCCGCCGCGCTTTTGGGGTTGAGCCGTGATACATTTCGCTACCGGCTGGAAAAATTTGGAATTGAGTAGAAGCAAAGTCGGACTTGCGCTGTGCGATGGTGCTAATCTGCAGCGTCATTGAGCGCAAGTCCGACTTTACGCGGCTGGGCGATTTACCACAATCATTAATGGGTGCAATGGGGCATTTGGCTATGTTGCTGCTTTTCAATGCCACGAAAACAAACTGGCCTACAGTCATGATCTTTTTCAAAGCAAAAACTTAAGCTCGTTTGTGGAGGTGATTATCGTGACTTGAAAAATTGGCATGAAGATTGTCATGCTTTATTGCAGACATGATGCAAAGTCCGCCGCGTTAAATTTGAATTGCGATGGTTACCACCCCGATTTTGCATTTTAGAGTCCAAACCACCGCCCAATAGGTTTTCGCAATTAAAGGGAAATCGGGGTTTGGCTTTTGTGTGTGCAAAATTAAGGGCCAATAACACGGAGAACGCACTATGAGGACGCCATCATGGCGCCGGCTCGCGTACGCTTTCGCCGCTTGCAGCTTGATTGCCGCCGCGGCGCATGCGCAAGAAGACCCCGGCAAGCTGTTCACTTATTTGCAAGACCTTTACAATCGCCACGATAAAAATCTAAGCGAATTTTTGATAGACGAGCTTAACCAGTATGTCATGCGCTTTCCGGATGGTGAAAAAGCGCCGGAAGCGCAATATCTGCTGGCCAAAGTTTATCAAGAAAAAGGCGATAAGCACAAAGCTTTAGCAGCCTTTTTGAAGGTCATGTCGCTTTATCCCCATGCCGATAGGCGGCAAGAGTCCGCCAATGAAGCGCGCTTAATCATCACCTCGGACAACGCTTACAAAGAGAAAAGAACGGCATTGCTGGCCACACTCGAGACGCCTCCCGCCGGCGAAAATCCGGCTGACCGTTATTATCATTATTTGAATCGAGTGACAGCGCTCGGCAATGACGACGTTGCCAATGTGCTTTTGGATGATGCGCGGAAGTTCCTCGCTCAGTTTGCCGAAGACACGCGCCAGGACTCGGTGTTGCTCGTCATCGCCGAGTTATATGCCAGGAAGGGCGACGAGCGCGAAACCGAGGCAAGTTATTTGCGCCTGGAGTATTATTTTCCGGAAAGCCCGCTGCTGCCCTACGCGCGCTTCAGCCGCGGTGTGATTCTCTCTAAAGAGCTGGGCGATCACAAACGCGCGATTGAAGTTTTGAGCGAAGTGGTGACCAAGCATCCGCAAAGCGAGCATGCCGCCACGGCGCAGCTCGAGATCGCAGAAATCAAACGAGAGAAGCTCAAAGATTACGCCGGCGCGGTGGCTGATTACCGCAAGTTCATCGAGAGCAAGGCGGACAGTGCGAAGGCGGTGGAGGCGCTATGGGCCATCGGCGAAACCAACTTGAATAATTTGAAAGATTATAACGGCGCCATTCAAGCCTTCAGCGAGATCGTGGAAAAACATCAGGCGGATAAGCGCGCGGCCAGTGCCATGGAAAAAGTCGGCGATATTTACAAAGACAAGCTGGCAGATTACGGCAAAGCCGCGGAGCAATATGCTCAAATCGCCGAGGTGTTCCCCGAATACGAAAAGGCGCCGGACTTGTTGCTCAAGGCCGGCGCGCTTTGCGAAGACAAGCTCAAGGACGATCGGCGCGCGGCTGAATATTATAGAAGAACCTTCGAGAAATTCCCCAAACACAAAAGCGCCGACGAAGCGAAAAAAAGAATTGAGAAAGCCCAGAAAAAGTCCGTCGAATGAAAGCTTCACCTTACCATCAATGCGGATATGTCTACGGAAGCAGGCCGCAATCAGAAAAGCTGTCGCCCACTGAATGAGAAATCTCGCGGAATTGATCTTTTAAGTTATTTCCGTATGAGTTCCCTTTCCGTGAACCATCCGCTTTTGCTTTAAAAACAAAGAAATTATTTTTAACGTAATGCCCATCGCCGCCAACAGGCGAACCGTATCGGATAGCAGAGGCTCAGCAAAGCAGGCCTCTGTATCCGATGCTTTTTGTTTTTTTCATAACGCAGCCGGCGAGGCCAACATGCTCCTTTTATCCTGCCCAACTTGCCAAAAGTATGGCTCCTACGCGGTCGAAGAATTGGTCGGGCGATGCTTTATCTGCAAGTATTGCCACACGGTGAATTTGTTGCCGTTAGCGATCAACCCGGCTTTCAAGCCCAACGAAACCGGCCGATTTCAGAGCGACGAGAGCGATATTGATCAACTGCAAACAATCGCGGGTTATTTCCCCTAAGCGTTTTCATGCGTAGGGCTTTTCACCCATTTATGCTCGAATGACATACGCCGCACCAAACTTTTTCACACCACCCCTGCTGACGCAAAACAAACATTTAGACTCAAGCCAATCCGCACGCTGCTATTTGGCATGAATATTGAAATATAATGAATTGAAGTCGTGCAATACAAACTGCGTTAGACGTTCGCTGACTGGACACCTGTGATGCGCAACGGCGTTTAAATCGAAATGATGTATTGAAGGATTTTGCTGCTCGCACTGCGAACTCACGGCTTCGATGTATCTTTGTAATGCCGGCGGCCATTGGTTTTTTCATCCGTAATGTGCATCGGGCCGCTGGCTTTTTTTGTGCTTGCATTTTAAAGTTTCGTAATATATATTGCGGCCATGTTCACTGCCATTTTTCAGGAAAAGGCAGAAACAGTTGCAAAGACTATTTAAGCGAGGAGGAAGTGGATTATGTCTATGCTCAAAGAGTTCAAAGAGTTTGCGATGCGCGGCAACGTCGTGGACATGGCCGTCGGCATCATCATCGGCGCCGCTTTTGGCAAGATCGTCAGCTCGCTCGTCAGCGACGTGATCATGCCCCCGATCGGCTTGTTGTTGGGCGGCGTTGATTTTAGCGACCTGGGAGTGCAGCTTAAAGCCGCCACTGCTGAGGCGCCACCAGTTATTCTCAAATACGGCGTATTCATCAATACGGTGATCGACTTTATAATTGTCGCCTTTGCCATCTTTATGATGGTTCGCGGCATGAACCGGCTTATGAAAAAGAAGGAGGCGCCGCCGGCAGCGCCCACGACCAAAGACTGTCCGGAATGTCTGATGACGATTCCGATTAATGCCAAGCGCTGCGGGCATTGTGCGGTGACGCTGAAGTAACCCCATGACAAGGAGAAAACTGCCATGCTTTACACAATTTTGATCGGACTGATTGCCGGCGTGTGCGCCAAACTGCTCATGCCGGGCAAAGATCCGAGCGGATTCATCATCACGATTTTGTTGGGAATTGGCGGCGCGTTTCTCGCCACCTTTCTCGGCAAAACGGTCGGTTGGTATGAGTCTGGTGAAGCCGCCGGTTTTATCGGTGCCATCGTTGGCGCCGTCTTGATTTTGTGGATTTACCGAAAAACCGTAAAAAAGAAAGCCTCTTCCGCCGCGTAACAGCAAATGGCAATGGAAAACAATTTCACTTGGGGCAGTGTGGCGCTGCGTTTTTTAACGGCTGCCCTGCTCGTTTATTTGACGTACAATCCGGAGGGTTTTTCATTCTATCATTGGGCGATTATGCCGTTGCGGGAAGTGCCGGCCACTTCTTTCAGCGCGATCAATCCGCTCAAAGTGCTTGCCGGCATCGCCTTGTTGGTCGGTTGGGTGGTCTTTATCCAGGCGACGAAACGTTCCCTGGGATTTAAAGGCGCCTTGTTGACCATCGCCTTGTTCGGCGGTATTATCTGGGTGTTGATTTACTGGAATGTTTTTACGCCAAGAGGTACGCGCGCCATCTCGCATCTCATCTTGATCATTTTGGCTCTCGTGCTGGCAGTGGGAATGTCTTGGTCGCATCTCACTCGCCGGCTGTCTGGGCAAGTCGATACCGATCAAATCGCTTAGCCGTTCTGCAACCAAATTAATTGTGCAAGTAACCGCCCGGACGCTTCGTGATTTGAGCAAGTTCGTGTTATCAAACATCCTTCAGTCTCGAATAATTTAAAACAGTGGCCCGGCTATCTCGCGCGTTTATGGTGACTCTTCCTGCCCCTAATTTGTCACCCCTGGTCGGGCCACTTTTTTATTGCAGCACAAACAACCTGCCTGTTCACATTCACCAATTTCATTCATTATCCTGTGTTCCGCTGAGCGGAACGCCATGAGTTATTCATCATCAAGCTGAGAGGAGGAAGCATGAAAAACTATCTCGTTGAGTTCATCGGCACGCTGTTTCTGGTGCTGGTGATCGGGTTGACCGTCATTGACGGCGCGGGTGCGCTGGCGCCGCTGGCGATTGGCTCCACGCTCATGGTCATGGTTTATGCCGGCGGCCACATTTCCGGCGGCCACTATAATCCTGCGGTCACGCTCGCGGTGTGGTTGCGCGGCAAATGTCCAACGAAAGAAGTTGCACCTTACATGGTCGCCCAGATATTGGGAGGCATTGTCGCGGCTTTGTTAGTGGGCTTTTGCAAGCCCAACGCGCAAGTGTCGGCAAGCTCTCCCGATGTCGCGAGAGCGTTGCTGGTCGAGTTGTTGTTCACCTTCGCGCTCTGCTATGTGGTTTTGAATACGGCCACTTCAAAAAAGAATGCCGGCAATTCGTATTATGGCTTGGCCATCGGTTTCACGGTTTTGGCGGGAGCCTTTGCCGGCGGCGCCATCTCCGGCGGGGCTTATAATCCCGCCGTAGCCGTCGGCATCAGCGTCATGGGCTTGAGCGCGTTGCCCAACCTCTGGGTTTTCCTGGTTGGAAATTTTGCCGGCGGTGCGCTGGCCGCTTTTGTTTATAAAATAGCCAATCCGGAAGAGTATAAAAAGTAGCCTGCTAAAATTATCCTGCAATTCTCTCCCAAAAAGAAATCCCACAGAATTATTTTTTAATTCTGTGGGATTTCCAATTTGGTGGACGAAAAATTATCGAATCTTAACGTTTCTTGCCGCCGCCCATCACTGCGCCGAGCAAACCTCCTAAAAGCCCGCCGCCGGCTTGCTGCGAACTTTGACCGCCGCCGAGGCTACGCATAAAAAATCCGGCAACATCATCCAGCACACTGCCATCACCGTTTTGATCGAGCAAAGCCGCAATGCCTCGAGAACCGGCGCCGCCGGCATCACGTTTCTGCGTCAGAAAGCCCAAAATGATCGGCGCGAGCATGGGGATGATTTTCATTGCCGTGTTGCGGTCGAGATTGAAATTTTGCGAGAGCATATTGGCCGCTTGCACGCCGGATTCGCCGAGCAGCCCGCCCAGGCGCGGATCGGGGTTTTGGCTCTTGGCCTGCATGCCAAACAGGCCGCCGATGTCGTCGAGCACGCTGGCGCTGCCGTATTTATTCAGAATGTGATCGATGCGCGGCGCGCCGCCGCGCTCTTCCATCTGCCGTTTCAGCCCGCCGAGAATCATAGGCGCCACCTGCGGCAGAATCTGGCTGGCGGTGTTGGCGTCGAGGCCAAGCTTGGAAGAAAGCTGGCTGGAAACTTCGGGACCGAACGATCCCATCAACTCCTCGATGAAATTGGGCACTGGGATGTTTGTCCTTTCATGGTAAAGGCTCCGTTAATTTATAATTATTATTTTCAGTTTTAGAGTTTTAATATTTCCCCGCTGTGACCGAGGGGTTGGGCACAGCGGGGATCCGATACTCGTCAGCGGTTGTGAATGCGCTTTGCAGCGCGATTAGTGTGCCGTCGCACCCGCCGTTTTCTTCACGAAGCCGGAATACAGGCCCCAAGCGCCGATCAGAAGATTGACGATCGTAGAGCCCCAGCCATCGTTCATTTGAAGGCCGGCGAGATTGTTGACGCCGAAAGCGCCAAGCAGTCCGACCAACCCGTTCAATCCGCCGACCACCTGTGCGCCCGTGCGCTGCGTGTTTGGCGTGCCTTTGAAGCCGAAATAACTCAGCGCCGCGCCGGAAAGAATGTTGAAAACATTGCCGCCGGCTGCTTGGGTGCCCAGCAGCGAGCCGAGTATGTTCGGAGCGAACTGGCCGAGAAGCCCGATCAACGTCTGAACGATACCGGCATACTTGGTGAAGTTTTGCAACATAACGCTTTCCTCCTCTCGGTTGGGTTAGAAACCGTGTGACTTTTTTCTTTGCCTCTGACGCCTCCAATCGGGCTGATTGAGAAAAGGCATCTTTTCGCGTTTTCCCAGGCTTACTGATTTGCACAACCCGACCGCGGCGAAAAGGACACTTTCAATAGTATTAAAATTTTGCTCAATGTCAAGCAAGAAATTATTTTATCATGAAATTATTTTACTAATTTTTTATTAGCAAGGAGTCTGCCAGAAGCTCATCGCCAGCGTATCAACGAAAAAGATACTTGATTTTTAAATTTTCTCGATTATATTAGAAACGGTTGACTTGGCTTTGTCTTTTAATTTAACGAAAGGAGAAGGGATTATGCTAAAGGAAAAATATCAGGAACTGCTCGATTTGGGCGTCAAGCTGCACATCAAAGGCACGACCACTTACCAGTACGAAAAAAACCAGTTGTGGGATAAAATTAAAACCTACCCGAACTGGGAAAATGAAATCGCCGCCGACATCAAAATTGAGAAGACGGATATTTACGGCGTTTATACGGTCAAGTCGGGCGACACGCTCTCCAAGATCGCCAAGGCGCATTTTGGCGACGCCAAACGCTATATGGAGATTTTCAATATCAACAAGGATATCTTGACCAATCCGGATTTGATCAAGGTCGGCCAAAAGCTCAAGATTCCCAACAAATAAACGCTCGGGGGAATGAAGTGAGACGTTCGACAATTCGGCTGCCGATTGTAGGCGCTATCAGGCTTGGCAACATCGTTGCCAGGCCTTTTTTCTAGCGCAAGCCTTTCAACAATCTTTGCTGCAAGGAGAGAGGGAATTTGCCATGAAGAGTCTAGTGAAAATCGAAGGCGTGGGTGCTTCTTATTCTCGCAAGCTGCAAGACGCCGGGATCAAATCGACTGCGGCCTTGCTGGAGAAAGGCGCAACGCCGCAAGGCCGCCGGGAAATTGCGGCGCAGTCGGGTATCGGCGAATCCGTCATCTTGCGTTGGGTCAATCATGCCGACCTGGCGCGGATCAAAGGTGTCGGCGGACAATACGCCGAGTTATTGGAAGCGGCCGGCGTCGACACGGTCATTGAACTGGCGCAACGCAACGCCGAAAACCTGCACAAACATCTCGCCGTTATCAATGAAGAAAAAAGGCTCGTGCGCAAATTGCCCAACCAATCCCAGGTCAACACCTGGATCAAGCAAGCCAAAAAATTGCCACGGTTGATCAACTACTGAGAAGCATGAGGATTTTTCATAAAATTTAAGAGAGGGAAAAGATGACGAAACGACTAATCGGCGTCCTGCTATTGATCGCGCTCAGCGCTTTTGCACAACAACCCGATACCACGAAAGTTAAAAAACCGTGGACGCACAGCCTGGCCGGAGGCTTGAACCTGACACAAATATCGTTCAACGATAACTGGTCGCAGGGCGGCGAAAATGCGCTCGCTTATGCGATTAATTTGCTCGGCAAATCCGCCAATGATCTGCCCAAGGCGAACTGGACAACGTCTTACAAATTTGCTTTTGGACAAACCAAGCTCGGGGGCAGCAGCATTCGTAAAACCGACGACAAAATCGACCTGGAGACCATGTTCACTTACAAGCTCGGCACGTATGTCAATCCGTATGTTGCCGCAACTTTGAAGACGCAATTTGCCAAAGGCTTCGATTATAGCACGAATCCTAAAACGGCTGTTTCAAAATTTTTTGATCCCGGCTATCTGACCCAGAGCGTCGGCCTGGGTTACCAGCCGATCCCGCAGATCAAAACTCGGCTTGGCGCCGCGCTGCGCGAAGTGATGACTTCAGAATTTGTCGGCTACTCCGATGATCCCCAAACTACAAAAATCGAAAAATCCAAAGTCGAAGGCGGCTTGGAATCGGTTACGGAAGTCAATTGGCAGTTGCAGTCCAACCTTCTTTTCACGGGAAAAGTTGAACTTTTTGATCCGTTTAAGGATTTGGAAAAAGTCGTCGTGCGCTCCGACAACACGCTTGCTGCCAAGATAAGCAAGTACGTGTCGGTTAATTTTAACGTTCAAGTGATCAAAGAGCCGGAAGAGAAGGTGAGCCAAGGGAAGACTCAAGTCAAGCAAACCCTGGCCATCGGTTTGAGTTATACGTTTTTATGATGTTGAGTGAAGTTCTGCATCGTTGGGCCAGATAGTTGATCCGCTCGAAGCTTACAGCCGGTTTCCGCTTATCGAGCGCGGCCTCAGCGTCTTGAAAAATGAATTGCGTCTGCCGGCGAAAGCGCTGCAAGTTTTCTTTCTCCTGAGCCTTTTCTTCCGTGTTGCAACACGCCATTGCAACTTCTTCCGTATCCGGCGGGCAGCGTTTGATCGTCTCGCGCAGGTCGCGTTCGCCAATCACGAGAACGTTGTATTTCAAATCGATTGCTTTCAATCAAACTCCCTATGTAGTCAAATCAAAACCAAACTCGGACGAGCCGGAGCGAAACAGAAAAAAATCATCCGCCGAACTTTACTGAAGTCACCGAGATTCGCCGAATAAAATTTTTCGGCGAATCTCGGTGTATTCGGCGTCTATCGGCGGAAGATTTTTTATTTTTTTTGAGAATTCTCCACAACCCACTCTTCGACATTGACCCAATAGCCGCGCATGCCCATTTTGACATTTTGCAAACGCTGTCGTACGGCCGCGGGGTTATCCTGATTATAAAGAAAAACGTATGGACAATCCTCCGCCACCAGCCGCTGAAATTCGCACCACAGCGGTTTGGCTTTGGCACGGTCGCTCTCCTGCCGCGCGGCGGCCAGCAACGAATCGACGCGAGGGTTGCTGTACGAAATCAAATTATACCCGTGTTGAATTGCGTCCGAATGCCAAACCTGCGAGGGGTCGGCCGCGTAACCGGTTTTCCACGATAGCAAAACCGTGTCGAGATCGCGGCGCTGCAGCACGTCTTCCATCAGCTTGCCAAATTCTAATAGCTCCGGCTTCGCCTGGATGCCAACCTTCTCCAAATCCGCTTGCATTATCACTAACGCGTCGCTGCGCAGTCTGTTGTCGGCATTGGTTTTTATGGTAAATTCCAAGGCCGACCATTATTCTCGCGCACGCCATCACCATCACGATCGCTCCAGCCGGCCAGCTCCAGCAAATTTCTGGCTTCCTCCGGGTTGAAAACATCCACCGGCAGCGACTCGTTATACGCCCAAAAATAAGGCGGGAGCGGCCCCGGAATCAGCCGGCCCTGGCCGTTGAGCAAAACGTCGACGAGATTTTGGCGCTGCAAGGTTTTAGTGATCGCCTGGCGCACGCTTTTTGAAAAAGCATATCGAAGCGCTCGTCAAAAAAAGCAAGATCGAAAATTAGAATTTTACGGGATAATCACACAGGCTGACAACGACGGAAAAACGCACAGCCTTACCAACGAAGGAGATTTACTGGAGGTAAAATACTTTCTGCAGATGTTGCAGCGAACAAAAAATCAAAGTTGCATTGCAAATACTACATTGCGTCTATAGCGTCATTGCCTCGGCAATGCGGAAAGCGCGAAAAGGAAAATCTGTAATTTTTTTGATACACAGGCAGGATAAAAGCGTGTACAGTTATTCTGCAATTGAGGGGCAAAGCGTTTATAAGTTAAGTATAGCTTTTTGAGCGTTGTAAGATTTTTTTGACTCGTTTCATTCACCTCAATCATGCGACCATTCATTCTGCCACGCTATATCCTGCGGGAACATCTGAGCCCGTTTTGTTTCAGTTTCACGATGATGGCGCTGCTCTTTCTGCTCGATCTGGTTTTTCGCCATTTGAGCCGAATTTTGAGCAAGGGTTTGCCTCCCACCATCGTGATGGAATTTTTCGGCCTGAATCTGGCGTGGATCATGGCCACGGTTGCGCCGATGGCCGTTCTCACCGCCACCTTGATGGCCTTTGGCCGGCTTGCCGCCGACAACGAAATCACCGCTATGCAAGCCGGGAGCATCAGCCTCATGCGCCAGGCTATGCCGGTTTTCTTGGCTGCTGCCGCGCTCGCCGCCGGATTGATTTGGTTCAACAATAAT
Organism: bacterium; assembly: GCA_050732275.1. GTDB lineage: Bacteria > Zhuqueibacterota > Zhuqueibacteria > Zhuqueibacterales > Zhuqueibacteraceae > Zhuqueibacter. The sequence continues at coordinate 1,790 of JBOHQZ010000009.1, read as the reverse complement.
CTACTGCCGGATTTTAACTATCGCGCCAGAGTGCTCGCTATGGATATCGCCCGCAAAAAGCCGGGCGTGAAAATCGAGCCGGGGGTCTGGTGCAACGAGATTCCCCACTATGGCCTGCTGGCGCAAGTGCTCGAAGACAACGGTGAGGTGATGAAAGCCGCCGCGCTGCTAATCAACGACAACAACGAGCCGGAGCTGCGGCGCACGATCTCGGCGCGTTCCGGGCTGATTCAGGCAAGTCCGGGCGAGAGCGCGCTCGCGTTCACGCTTTTTAACGGCGAAATTCAAGAAATCAATTTAAACAAATTAGAAGAATTTCGGCGGCTGACGTTCACCAAACATTCGCTGTCCGTTCCGATGGACGAAACCACATTTTTTTACCGCAGCGAATCCGACATCCGCGCTGACCGGGAAAAAAGCGTCACCGCCATGTGGCAAGAAACGGAGGAAAGCCGTGACGCCATGGCGAGGCTCGCACAAAGCATAAATTCCTTAGTGGGCACCGATCTTAAGAAAAACTTTGGACGATCATTCGATTTCGTTGCCGACAGTCTCGCGTTGGCGCCGAAAAAATCAAAAGCCGGGTTTTTATCGGAGCAGAAACGCATATTGCGCCAAATCAGCGACCTGCTCGCCAATTTGCGGCATCTGCAGCGCAACGCTCAAAAGCTGCTGGTTGAAATTCACAAGAAATATGCGATCGCGGTTGCCTGTCTCGTTTTTGTTTTGATTGGCGCGCCCTTGGGCGTACTGGCGCGCCGCGGCGGTTTGGCCACCGGCACCGCACTCAGCCTCGGATTTTTTCTGCTCTATTGGGCTTGCCTCATCGGCGGCGAGGATCTGGCGGATCGAGAAATCGTTTCGCCGTTCATGGCGATGTGGCCGGCCAATTTTCTTACCGGCGGATTCGGCTTCTCGATTTTCCGCCGCATCGCCACCGGAAGATTCGCGCCGCGCTCGCTTCGCGTGGAAAGCTGGTTCAGCCGGTTCTCGTTCCGCAATCTCTTTGGCAGGTTTCGCCGCCGGCACAAAAATCATGACGAAGCGCTGTACCGGCTAAATCGATACGAGCCGGTGGAGATGGAAACGCGAGAGCTGGTTTGGGGTTCGGAAGGGGAAGATAATAATTTTGCAAGGGAAGACAATAACAACAACGTGGCCGTTTTGCCCACCATGCGGCCCCACGAGGGCCATCAAACCGTCGCTCGCGAGGCAATGTCGAAGAGCGCGCCCCCTGTCTCTTCTTCTCCGCTCGCGTTCACGCCGGTTGCCGAAATCCTGAATCAATTCACCAATCGCATTCGCGCCAATCTGGTTCTGCTGGCGGACCGCAACGGCATGCCGCTGGCGCACGACAATATGCCCCAGGTGAAACTACCGCCGCCGGCAGACCTCGAAATGATGGCGAAGCTGGCCGCCGGGCAGATCGCCGCCACCCGCGAGATCGCGCGCACCGTCGAAGACGATGGCCGCATCGATTCCATACTGCAAGAGGGCACGAGCTGGAACAGTTTTATTTATCCCATCAACGAAGATTATAATTTGATTGCCGTCGTCGAAAAGTCGGTGGTCATCGGCCTGGTTCGCGTGCAGGCAAATGAAGTGGTGCCGAACCTGCGCAAGGTTTTGGAGATGATTTGATGGTGTAGCACTTCACAGCTCGGAGTGCCCCGCTCTTAGCGGGGCACTCCGAATATGTATTCCCTCAGTGAAGGGGGGTAGCGCAGACATCTTGTCTGCAGTCTGGAAGACTGCGCTACGATTTTCCCCCTGTGACTGAGGCATTACCC
>JBOHQZ010000008.1:0-23748 GCA_050732275.1 bacterium | reverse complement strand
AGAAAGCTCAGGCGCCATCGTTTTGTCGCTGTGGTTGGCACGTCAGGCAGCGGCAAGTCATCATTGGTTCGCGCCGGTTTGCTGCCGGCGTTGCACGGCGGCTTCATGACGCAGGCCGGCTCAACCTGGCGCATCGCGGTTCTCCGCCCCGGCCACGATCCGATCGGCAAAATGGCTCGCGCGCTGAATGCGCCGGAAGTTTTTGGAAGAACAAAACTCGAAGCCATCGACCAGGCAACCATTATCGAAACCACCTTGCGGCGCGGCGATTTGGGGCTGGCCGAGGCGACGCGACAAGCCAGGCTGCCGGCGCATGAAAACTTGCTCATCGTCGTCGATCAATTCGAGGAGTTGTTCCGCTTTAAACAAGCTTCGAAAGATGATCACACCGGGGACGATGCCGCGGCGTTCGTTGCCTTGCTGTTGCAAGCGTCAAAAAGCGATAAAGCCCCGATCTACGTCGTGCTGACGATGCGCTCGGATTTTCTGGGCGACTGCTCGCAGTTTCGCGATCTTCCGGAGGCGATGAATGAAGCGCAATATCTGGTGCCGCGCCTGACCCGCGACCAGCGCCGGTCAGCGATTGCCGGCCCGGTTGCGGTCGGCGGCGGAGACATGGCGCCGCGTCTGGTGCAGCAGTTGTTGAACGACGGCGGCGACAATCCGGATCAGTTGCCCATCTTGCAGCACGCGCTGATGCGAACCTGGGATTACTGGTCGCGCGATCATCACGATGGCGAGCCGATAGACCTCGATCATTATGAGCGCATTGGCGGCATGAGCCGCGCTTTGTCCCTTCACGCCGATGAGGCTTACGAAGAGCTGCCTGACGACCGCAGCCAAAAAATTGCGGAAACACTTTTTAAAACGCTGAGCGAGAGGGGTCCAGATAATCGTGAAATTCGGCGGCCGACCAAGCTCGGGCAGATTGGCGCGATTGCCGAGGCGAGTGAAAAAGAAACTCTCGCTGTCATCGACACGTTTCGCCGGCAAGGGCGTTCCTTCTTGATGCCGCCTCCGGATGTTGCCCTGACACCGGATACGCTGATCGATGTTTCGCACGAAAGTCTCATTCGCAATTGGGACCTTTTGAAAAAATGGGTCGCCGAAGAGGCGCGGTCGGCACAAATCTATCGCCGTCTGGCCGAAACCGCGGTTTTATTCCAGGAAGCCAAGGCCGGATACTGGCGCGATCCCGATTTGCAAATCGCTTTGAGCTGGCGTGAGCAAGCCAGGCCCAATGCAACCTGGGCGCAACTCTATCATCCGGAATTTGACGGGGCCATGAAATTTCTGGACGATAGCAAGGCCAAACGCGAGGCTGAGACGACGGAAACCGAATCGGCGCGGGAGCGGGAACTGCGGCAGGCGCAGGCATTGGCAGCGGAGCAGGGTAAAGCCGCAAAACGTCTGCGGCTGGCGTTGGCACTGTTGACGATTCTGCTGCTGGCAGCGATTTTTGCAGTGATTGCTTTTACGCAGCGGCAGATTGCGGTAAAAGAAGCAGCCACTGCCGCGATAGAGAAGCAGAGTGCGGAACGAAAGAAAGTCGAAGCCGATTCCGCGGCGGCGGCTTTTGCTGCCCTGTTTCAAGAGGCCGATAGCCTGCAGAGAATTGCCGCCGGTGCGGCGGCAGCGGAAAAGGGCGCGCGTCTGGAGGCCGAACAGCAGCGCGAGCTGGCTATTGTTGCGCGTGATTCCGCCGGAGTCGCGCGCGAGCGGGCCAATGCGCAAGCGACGCTAGCCGAGACGCGAAAGGATGAAGCGCAGAAAAGCCAAAGACAGGTCCAGGCTGTGGCGCTCGCCATTAAAGCGCAACGCTTGCAGCAACTGGGCGCCGACACGCTGAGCGCTTTGCTGGCGCTCGAATCCTATCGCTTTGATGAACTGAGCGGCAGGCAGTTTCGCAACGACGTGTATGATGCCCTGCGCCGGTCGCTCAATGCGCTTTCTGCAAGGCAAGGCGGCCCAACCGTCTTGCCAGCGCCAACCGATCTGATGAGCGCCATGGCTTTCAGCCCGGCTGGCAATAAGCTGGCAGTAGGTGGCGCCGACAGCACGGTGCAACTGTTAGATTTAGCCCAGCCGTCGCGGCCTCGCCTTTTAGGAAAACACAGCGGCTCCATAACCGCCGTTGCTTTCGCTCCTGCAACTGCCCCTGCTACTGCTACTCAAATTCTTGCCTCCGGTGGCGCCGATTATGCCATCATGATTTGGCCTCTGCGCGATGGTTCCAGGGACGCGACAGTTCTCCGCGGGCATGATAATCGCATTTCGAGCCTCGCCTTTAGCCCAAGCGGCGATGGGTTGGCTTCGGGGAGCATGGATGGCGTTGTTCGTTGGTGGGACTTGCAGAATACCAATCAAAGCATTATCCTGGGCAAACACAAGGGCAGCGTGATGTCTATTACGTTCGCCACTGCTACTGCCCCTGCCACTGCTACTGTCACATTCGCAACGGCCGGCGCCGACAAGCATGTGCATTTAGGGAATCTGCAAAATAAAATCAATCTAATCGTATTAGATACACTTCGTTTCGCTGCAATACCGAGAGCGCTTGCATTCAGCCCAGCAGGCGATTTGCTGGCGGTCGGTTGTGAAGACGGCACGACACAACTGGCATGGCTGCGGCGCGGCCAATCTCAAACCTTGCGCGGCCATCAAAAGCGCGTCAATGCCGTTGCCTTCAGTCCCAACGGAAATCTCTTGGCTTCCGGCAGCTCGGACAAGACCATCCGGCTGTGGAACTTGCAGCAATTGGCTGCCGATCCGATCGTGTTGAGCGAGCACGAAGCTTCCATCCGTTCGGTGGCTTTCACCGCCACCGGCGACACGCTCATCGCCGGAACGTTCGGCAAGGATATTGTGCTGTGGCTGACAAGCGTTGCCGATCTTGCTGAAAAGGTTCGCAAGCAAGTGCAGCGCAATCTGACAATTGAAGAATGGCGGGAGTTCGTGGGCGCGGAGGGTGAATATCCGTATGGGAAAAAATAACGTCATTAAACCACGTTGTCATTCCGGAGGAATCCTTTTTCGCACTAGCACGGTGCTCGAAATAGAACAAGATTCCTACGGAATGACAGCCTCTTTTTGTGCCTGAATAGTTACAACGTTTCTAACTAAAAGCGGAGGTGTAAAATGGTGCTAAAATTAGAAGAGCTGCAGACGTATCAGCTTGCGATGGAGATGGCTGATAAAATTTGGGATATCGTGATCAAATGGGATTACTTTGCAAAGGATACGGTCGGAAAACAACTGGTGAAAGCCGCCGATTCGATTGCCGCAAACTTGAGCGAAGGCTACGGCAGGTTTTACTACAAAGAGAACAAACAGTTTTGAGCGCAGCGAAATGACACGAAGTATCGGAGCAACTATGTTCAACAAATTTTTCCGCCTCACCGCCTTGATGGCGGCGTGCTTTTTCTCCACTCTGCCGGCGCAGGAATGCGAAACCGCGCTGGAAGACGCCATGGAAAGTTTTGCCCAACAAAGATATAACCAGATCATCGGCCTGCTGACCGATTGCCCGCCGGAGCGGTTGTTGGAGAAAACACAAAAAATCGTGGCGTATGAGCTTTTGGCGCTGGCGTATTTTGCCAATAGCCAGGCCGATTCGGCAAAAGCCGCGCTCAACCATTTGCTCGATCTGCAGCCGGGCTATTCACCCCAAGCGCCGCAATACGCGGAAGAATTTATAAAGATCGTTGAAGAAATAAAAACTGCGCGCGCGCGGCGCGAAGGCCGGTCGATCTTTCGCCACAAATGGCTTTGGCTTGGCGGCGTTGCCGCCTCGTCGACCGCGGCATTTTTCATCTTTAAAAAGAAAAATCGAAGCTGCTTCCGGAGGCGCCGGATCCGCCGAACTTTCCGTAAGTCATTAGGCCATTTGGCTGCGCCGTCATTTTGCCTGCGGCGGCCATCGGGTCACTGGCCTTCGGCGTCATTGGGTCATTGAGTCATTAGGTCATTTGCCTTTGGCGTCATTACGAACGGAGCAAATCTTTTGACACGGAGTCACGGAGAAAGCTGAGCCACACGGAGAAAAGTGCACAAATATTCTCGATTTCATTTTCTTGCTCCGTGTTTCTCCGTTTACTCTGCGGCTCCGTGGTAAAAGCGACTATTCGGCAAACAAAAATCCCAACCCGAGCAACTTGAAGCCAAACCCAATGACAACCAATGACGCAACGTGGACAAGCCACAACCAAAAAACAAAAGCGCACGCAAAGACGCAGAGACGCAAAGAACACGCAAAGAAAAGCATGAAGTGACAATTTAACCCAAAACGCGGAGGCATGTTATGCAAGTCTCAACCAAGCTTTTAGCCTTGACGCTGCTCTTGAATCTGGCCGCTACTCAACCTGCTGCGGCGCAATCGACGAGCTCTCAGAAGCAGCGCTGGAACGAAAGACTGCCAGCCTATCGTCTGCCAGGAATTCCGTTTGATGGGTCAGCTCCTTTCCTCTTCGAATCGCCCGCCGAGATAACGAAACTAACAACTTCTGCCGTGACAAACAACAACACCACTCTCATTGGGCGTTGGATAGGAGGCCCGTGCTTGGCAGTTGCCGGCACAAAAGCCTATTTTGGCAACGGCCCTTTGCTCATGATTGCCGACATCTCCGATCCTGGCAAACCGATTGAATTGGGAAGGGTTCTACTGCCGAGGCCGATTTGGGGTCTCGCGGTAAGTGGAAATTTTGCTTTTGTTGTGTTTCTTGAAGAAGGTTTGCGAGCCATTGATGTGAGCAATCCGGCCAAACCCACCGTCGTCGGCTTTTTTAATTTTTATACCGACGGCATTATTCCGGACGTGACTGTAAGCGGAAATTATGTTTATGTGGCGGCAGGACCGGGTGGCCTGCGGATTATTGATGTGAGCAATCCGACCAGGCCAACCGAAGTCGGTTCCATTCGTAGTCGCTTTATTTATGCCGTGGCGGTGAGCGGAAATTATGCTTATGTGATGGCCATAGATGGCTCTGGGTACGTCATCTTTGGCGTCATCAATGTGAGTAATCCGGCCAGACCCACCGAAATCGCATTTGACAGAACTGGTGGAGGCACAGTGGTGAGGGGAAGCGTGGCGGTAAGCGGAAATTTTGTCTATGTGGCGGAGAACGGTGTAGGTCTGTGGATCTTCGATGTGAGTAATCCGGCCAGACCTACCAAAGTCGGCTTTTTCGATACCGAAGGTGCTGCCTGGGGCGTAGCAGTGAACGGAGATTTTGCCTATGTGGCGGATGGACTTAAAGGTATACGGATTATTTTTGTTGCCAATCCGGCCAACCCTATTGAGGTCGGTTTTTTTGATACCAGAGCGATCCCCGTGAAAATTGCTGTGAATGGAAAGTATGCTTACGTAGCTGATAGTGGTGGTGGTATGCGTATCATTGATGTGAGCAACTTTGCCAGTCCTACTGAGGCCAGTTTTTTTGAAACCAGTGATAATCCCAACGGTATAGCGGTAAGCGGAAATTATGCTTATCTCGCCGTCAATGCTGCAGGCCTGAGAATCTTGGAGGTGAGCAACCCTGCCAACCCTACCACTGCCGGCTCTTTGGAAACCAAGGGGTGTACTTCCATTTCTTGGTGTGGCCGTGACGTCGCTGTAAGCGGAGAATTGGCTTATTTCGTAGATGGTGAGGCTGGTCTACGAATCCTCAATATCGGCGATCCAGCCAAGCCTTTCGAAGTCAGTGTTATTGATGTCGAGGGATTTCCCTTCGAGGTTGTAGTGAATGGAAATTACGCTTACGTGACGGCATTAAGTGGTGGTCTGCGGATCATCGATGTGAGTAATCCTGCAAACCCCACCGAGGCCGGCTTTTTCGCGAATACAAATGCCCAGGGCATCGTCGTGCGCGGTAATTTTGCCTATATAGCGGGTTTTGATGCCGGCTTGCGCATCATCGATGTGGGCAATCCTGCAAGTCCCACCGAAGTTGGTTTCTTTGATACCCCGGGTCTTGCAAATTACGTGGCGGTCAGTGGAAACTATGCCTACGTAGCCGACTCTCATAGGGGTCTGCGGATCATCGATGTGAGCAATCCGGCCAACCCTAAAGAAGTTGGCTTTTTCAATACAAAAGATACGGCTTTGGGGATTGAAGTGAGCGAAAACCTAGCTTATGTAGCGGATGGTTTTGATGGTCTGCGGATCATCGATATTAGTAATCCGACCAGTCCCAAAGAAGTTGGCTTTTTCGATACCGATGGTGTGGCCTATCGCGTGGCGGTGCGCGGAAACCTGGCTTATGTGGCAGACCGTGGAACGGGGTTATATATTATCCGTAATGATTTTGTGCCAACCGCCGTCGAATCGCCTTCCGATCGCACGCCGGAGCGATTTGACTTGCGCCAGAGCTATCCCAATCCTCTGCGGGCGTCTGTTTCTAATTCCGGCACAACGATCACTTTTACGTTGAATAAAGCCGCCAACGTGACGCTGGAGGTTTACAACATGCTGGGCGAGAAAGTCACGACGCTGGTGAAAGGCGCCAAACCCGCCGGAGAGCACGTGGTCAACTTCGAGGCTTCGAGCTTGACCTCCGGCATTTATTTTTACACGTTGACCGCAGGTGATTTGAAGCAGACGCGGAAGATGGTCTTAACAAGATAAGTCATTGGGTCATTGGGCTTCGCCGTCATTTTGCCTTCGGCGTCATTAAGTCATTTGGTCATTGGGTCATTCTATTTCGTTGTCGTTTGCTGGGCGCTATTTGGCTGTGCCGTCATTGAGTCATTGTGATGCACTTCTTTCTGTCCCGAAGGGACAAAATGAAAATAGCCCAGAGATTTATCTCTGGGAAACAAGTAAAAACCTCATCGTAAAGTCCCGAACGGGACGATTGAAAACCAATGATTACGATATCGTCAGCATGCCTTTTTCATTCGTCCCTTCGGGACTCGCGAGGTTTTCATGGAACATCTCCCCGCAATGAATTGCGGGGCTATTGTCATCTGTCCCTTCGGGACAAGACATGCGAAAAGCTTTCGTCCTTGCGATCGAACTGAATAACGACATCAATTCGATCGGCAAGCAAAAATCCCAATCCGAACAAGCCAACGGCCGTAGACTGAAGCCAACCCCAATGACAACGAATGACCCAATGACGCGAAGCAATGACGGCGAAGCCAAATATCGCCAAGCGAATGACGGCGAAGCGAAATGACCCAATGACAAATAATGACAACCATAGGGAATAATATGAAAAGCCCCAAAACATGCCTCTTTATGGCGCTCTTCGTGGCGCCAAATTCGTTTGTTTTCGCCCAAACCTTCACCAAGATCACCGCCGGCGCGATTGTCAACGACGGCGGTTCTTCACAAGGCTGCGCTTGGGGCGACTATGACAACGACGGCGATCTCGACTTGGTTGTGATGAATGAATTTGGCGGAAATTTTCTATATCAGAATAATGGCGATGGGACTTTCACCCCCATCACCACCGTGCCGATTGTCACCGATCGCGGATCATCCTATGCCTGCAGTTGGGGCGACTACGATAACGACGGCGATCTCGATCTGTTTGTCGCCAACGACGGCAACAACTTTTTGTATCGCAACAATGGTGATCACAGTTTTACCAAGATCGCCACCGGCGCGATTGTCAACGATGGCGGTCCCTCTTATGGCTGTGCCTGGGGCGATTATGACAAAGACGGCGACCTCGATCTGTTCGTGGCGAATTTCTTCGGCCAGAAAAACTTTTTGTATCGGAACGACGGGCCGGTGGGATTTGCCAAGATCACCTCCGGCGCGATCGTCAACGACGGTGGCAATTCCACCGGCTGCGCCTGGGCCGACTATGACAACGACGGCGATCTCGATCTGTTTGTGACGAATTATGGGGAAAACAACTTTTTGTATGAAAACAACGGCGACCGCACTTTCACCAGATTCACCTCCGGCGCCATCGTCACTGATGTCGGAATATCTGAGGGTTGTAGCTGGGGCGACTATGACAACGATGGCGATCTCGATCTGTTCGTAACGAATTATGGGGGAAACAACTTTTTGTATCAAAACAACGTCAACCGCACTTTTACCAAGATCACCGCCGGGCCGATGGTCAACGATGGCGAGCGCTCCATCGGCAGCAGTTGGGGCGATTATGACAACGACGGCGATCTCGATCTGTTCGTTGCCAATGAGGGTCCCAACTCTCTGTATCGCAACGACGACCCGCAAAGGACACTATTTACCAAAATTACCGTGGGCGAGATTGTCACCGATACCGGCCTTTCGCGAGGCGCGGTTTGGGGGGATTATAACAACGACGGCGCCCTCGATCTATTCGTCGCCAACAGCGGGATCAACAACTTGTTGTACCAAAACGATGGCAACAGCTACAACTGGATCAACATTTCCCTGGTCGGCACTTTTTCAAACGCCTCGGCAATCGGCGCCAGGGTCAGTGTCAAGTCTACGATCAACGGCGCTCCGGTGTGGCAACTCCGTGAGATATCCGCACAAACCGGGGCTTTTAGCCAGAACAGCCTGAACGCCGAATTTGGCTTGGGCAATGCGGCGATCATCGATTCCATCAAAGTCGCATGGCCCAGCGGCATTGTGCAGACGCTTACCAATGTCGCGCCCAACCGGATGCTAACGATAACCGAACCCCAATTTACGCGCGCCACGAGCAGTGTAGTTGCAACCGACCGCGGCAATTCTTATGGCGGTAGCTGGGCGGATTATGACAACGACGGTGATCTCGATTTGTTTGTGACCAATTCCGGCGGCGAAAACAACTTTTTGTATCGAAACGATTGGCCAACAGGATTTGCCAAAATTGACACCGGCAAGATTGTCAACGATGGCGGCAATTCCTTTGGCAGCACTTGGGGCGATTATGACAACGACGGCGATCTCGATTTGTTCGTCGCCAATGGAAGCAACCAAAACAATTTTTTGAATCGAAACGACGGCCCGGCAGGATTTGCCAAAATTGACACCGGCAAGATCGTCACCGACGGCGGCAGCTCCTTTGGCTGCGCCTGGGGCGATTATGACAACGACGGCCATCTCGATTTGTTTGTCGCCAACATTGGCAACAATTTTTTGTATCGAAACAACGGCAACGGCGGCTTTGCCAAAATTACTACCGGCAGGATTGTCACCGATGGCGGCAATTCTCAGGGTTGTAGCTGGGGGGACTATGACAACGACGGCGATCTCGATTTGTTTGTGGCCAATGCCGGCGGCGAGAACAACTTTTTGTATCGCAATGACGGCGCCGCTGGGTTTTTTAAAATCACCACCGGCGCGATCGTCAACAGTGGCGGCAATTCCTTTGGCGCGAGCTGGGGCGACTATGACAATGACGGCGATCTCGATCTGTTTGTGTCGAATGACGGCGGCAACAACTTTTTGTATGAGAACAACGGCAATGGCAGCTTTACGAGAATCAACACCGGCGCCATTGTCGAGGACGGCAGCCGTTCTTTCGGCAGCAGTTGGGGCGATTATGACAATGATGGCGATCTCGATTTGTTTGTCGCGAAACTGGGCGACGATGCTTTGTATCGCAACAACGGCGGCGACAGCTTTACGAAAGTCACCGCCGGCGAAATCGTCCAGGCTGGCCGGCTGACTTATGGCGCCATCTGGGGCGATTATGACAACGACGGCGATCTCGATTTGTTTGCCGCCAATATTCTGGGCGAAGACAACTTTTTGTATCAGAACGTCGGCACCAGGAATCACTGGCTCAATATTCAGCTCAACGGCACGGTTTCGAATGCTGCGGCCATTGGCGCAAAAGTCAGCATTCTGGCGACCATTGATCGTTCTCTCGTGCGGCAAGCGCGCGAGCTTTCCGGCCAAACCGGTTATCTGAGCCAGAACAGCTTGAACGCCGAGTTCGGCTTGGGAGACGCGGCCATGGCGGATTCGCTTCGAGTCGACTGGCCATCAGGCGCCGTCAACAGATATGCTAATATCGTGGCGGACCAATTCTTGAGGTTACAGGAAAACAATCGCCCCAGGATCGCCAATGCCATTGCGGATGTCACTTTGTCGAGCGCGGCACCCGATTTTGTGCGCGACCTGAACGCGGCTCCGGTTGTTTTTGTCGATCCCGAAAGCGATGCGCTAACCTATTCGGCTGCTTCGAGTGATACGAGCATTGTCAAGGCCCGGCTCTCGTTGAGCACGCTGACGATGAATTTGGTCAGTGAGACCGCTTTGGGGCAGGCGAAAATTACGGTGACGGCCGATGACGGCAAAGTCGATGATGGCAGAGGGAATACCGAAGTCATGACGATAGCGGTCAACCGGCGGCCGTTCGTTGTCAATCAAATTCCCAATCAAACCATCGTGTTGCGCGACACCTCCGACCGGCTGGTGGTGGCCGATTTAAGAAATGTGTTTCTCGATCCGGATGGCGATGCGCCGGCCTACACCGCCTCCAGCTCCAACGGCGCGGTGGCCATCGCCATTATAACCGGCAGCACTCTATCCATCTCGCCGCGAGATTCTTCAGGCGAGACAACGATTCGCGTTACTGCCGATGACCGCCGGGGCGGAACAGCAGCTTTGGAATTTACTGTCAAGAATGTGCTGGTGAACACCTCGCCCCGGTTGGCGGGTAATCCCATTCCGGATCAGGTGCTGATCGTCTCCGGCCGGCGGTTTGCCCGCGAACTGAATCCGGTTTTCATCGATGATGAAAACAACGATCTCACCTATTCGGCCAGCAGCTCCAATCTCGCCGCTGCCATCGCCAGTATTTCTTTCGACACGCTCATCGTCATTCCGAGAGATATTGGCATAGCCGTCATCACCGTCAGGGCAAACGATGGCCTTGGCGGCGAGGCCTCGACAACGTTCAAAGTTGAAGTATTGCGCAGCTTTCGCCCGGTCATTTTTCACGCGCCCATTACCTCCAGAAACACTGACCAGGCCGTGGCGATAGAGGCCGATATCACGGACGACGAAGGCGCGCTCGCCAACGCGACGTTGAGCTACCGGATCGCCGGTAATGCCAACTTCGAAACAATACAAATGGAAAGGTCTGCCATTAATGATACGACCTTTCACGTCATCGCCTCGATACCGGCCATTGCCGTAACCAATCGAGGGGTTGAATACTTCATTGCCGCAGCAGACACGCACGCCGTGCCGTCACGTTTGCCGGCTTCCGGCATTTTCTCGATTCGCGTGCGGGTTGAAGGCCAGGGCGTGAGAAAAGCCGGCGCTCAACCTGCCGCCGATGAGCAAACCGGCTATCGTCTCATTTCAATTCCTCTCGACCTTGATGCCAAACAGCCCGGCGCGGTTTTGGAAGATGATCTTGGCGCGTACGATCCGGCCCAATGGCGTCTTTTTCAGTGGGTGCCATTGGCAACCGGCGGCGTGGCGAAGGTCGAGTTTCCCAACACCTCGGCCATCTCACCCGGCGCCGCTCTCTGGCTGATTGTGAAAAGCGCCGACCAGTTTATCGATAGCGGACCGGGCACCACCGTTTCGACGGCCGAAAAATTCCCAATCCCATTGAATAGAGGCTGGAACCTGGTTGGCAATCCATTCAATTTTCCAACTGTTGCCGAAGACACGTTGAGCGACGGCGACCCGCTGCATATATTCTCTTATAACGGCGTGTGGAGTGGCCGGCTCGATGCGAGCGCGACCCAACTGCAACCCTTCGAGGGCTATGCTGTTTTCAGCAGCTCGACCGCCGCCATGTTGGTCAAGCCCAATCCGTTTGATCCGGAGAGTAGCTCCCCATACCTGATAATAATGAACGTTCGTAGTGACGCCTTTAGGCGTTCAATCTTTGTCAAAAGCCTGACGCCTGAAGGCGCAACTACAAACGTTCATTTTCGGAGCAATCTTCGCAAGCAAACCGCAAGCTTTAATGAAGAAGCTTCGTGGTCGATCCGCATTCTGGCGCAATGCCAAAAGGCAAAAGACGAAAACAATGTCGCTGCGGTTGCTCGAGATGCTGCACGCGAGTATGATCGCCTCGATCATCCCGAGCCGCCCGGTATCGGAGAATACGTTTCGGTTTATTTTCCCCATCCGGAATGGCAGAGGCTCAGCAAAAGTTACTGCACCGACTTCCGTCCGGAGCCGCCAGAAGGGGATGAGTGGGAATTCGAGATCAAAACCAATATTCGTGACGTGGTGAATTTGACTTTTGCAGGCGTAGAAAGCGTACCTTTGGCTTATGACGTTTGTCTCGTGGACAAGGCGCTGAAAATCACCAGCAATCTTCGGCAGCGGGACAATTATGCGGTTGCCGGTTCGGGGGAAAACCATCCCAAACGGCTTACGCTTGTTGTGGGCAAGTCAAGCTACTTGAACGAAAAACTTGCAGAGTTCCGGCTGGTGCCAACGACCTACGAGCTGTCTCAGAATTTCCCCAATCCTTTCAATCCTGCCACAACGATCCGGTACGCACTGCCCAATCCCGAGCGAGTCACTTTGCGCGTGTACGACATGCTTGGCAAAGTGGTCGTGACTCTGGTTGACCATGAGCTGAAGGAAGCGGGTTACCATGCCGCGGTATGGAATGGCCGCAACACTGCCGGAAATCTCGCGGCGAGTAGTATTTATTTTGTCAGAATGCAAGTTGGAAATTTCGTTCAGGTACGGAAGATGGTATTAATTGAATAGGGTCATTTGTCATTAGGTCATTGGGTCATTGGTTCACTTAGTCATTGAGTCACTTAGTCATTGGGTCAATTAGTTATTGAGTCACATAGTCATTGAGTCATTGGGCCATTTGCCTATGGCGTCATGACAGCAAAGCGGATGACAAGAAATGACAACGAAGTATAATGACACGAAGGAAATGACGCGATAGCAAAAATGAGGCGCAGCGAATGACCGCGAAGGTAATGGGTCAGTTACGGGTGGAGTAGCGCAGACATCTTGTCTGCAGTCAGGATGACTGCGCTACGTTTTCCACCCATAAGTGAGGCATTACCCGCGAAGGTAACCCCTCAGATTGGTGGGCAACTAACCTGTCATGCTGGAAGCATCTTGTTACGATCAAGCACGGTGCTGAATTGAAACAAGATTCCTTCGGAATGACATCCCTCTCCACCCGTAACTGACCTATTACGCGCGAAGCATATTTCCGCTTGACTTTGTGTGCAAAGTTTGACAACTTATTTTGTTTTCATACAACCAACCTTGATTTTTCTTAACCATGACGTGAAAAAATGGCCATCGAAGTCTTTGACACCACTTTTGCGCCTTTTGAGGAGCTGCTCAGTCCGGAAGAATTTACCAATCGCCAGCCGGAGCTCGAATTCTTGTGGAGCCTTGCTGACAAAGCGATGCGGCGCGCGGCCTCGAGCTATTGCATTATCGCCCGCAAGGGCATGGGCAAGACCGCTTTGATGCTGGAGTTCTATCGGCAATTGTTTATCCACCAAGGGAAGGTCGTACCGTTTTTCGTGAGCTTTGCGGAGTATAAAGACAAACCTGGCAGAGTGCAGTTGACGCTGGAGCAGTTTACTTCCAAGCTGTTTGTGACATTTGCCATGCAATACGCCGCTTTCAAAAGCGGAAAGTTTTCCATACCGCCAAAGCTTCCCGTCTTGCCATTGAAACAAAAAGAGTTTTTTGCAGCTTGTGGCGATGAGTATTTGGAAAAAGAGTTTCTCGGTCACCTCGATGCTTTGTCGACCGGCTCGGTTGATGCCGCCTTTCACCATGCTATCGATTTCGCCTCTTCGATAACTTCGTTGCGCGGCGAGGCCGGCATCGTGATGATCGATGAATTTCAAGTTCTCACAGAAGTTTATCAAGAGCGTATCGACAAGTTTGTGGATATAACGGATGGATTTCAAAAAGCGGCGGAAGCGCGTTGGTGCCCGATGGTGGTCTCCGGCTCGGCCGTCAGTCTGGTTGTCGAAACCACCATGGGCGGCCTGCTGGTGCGCCGCTTTGGGCCCTATTATCTGGAGCCTTTCGCGCCGCAACACGGCCTGGAATACGCCCACAAGCTCAGCCGTAAGCAACAAGTCAAGCTTTCGGAGGAAGCGGCGGTGGAAATCCATCGCCTGACCGGCGGCAATCCGTATTACATTTGGTGCTTCTTCAACAGTCTTGGCCTTAAGGATATGGATCTGTCGACGCGTGACCTGGTTCAGGAGTTGTATTTTTTTGAGACCACCGAGCGCCAGGGCAAAATTCGGCAATTTTGGGACCTCCATTTCAACGCTTTTGCCGACAAGATCAACGGCGATAGAATCGGCTTGCAGGTTCTGCACCAACTTGCTGTTGCCAAAAAGGAAGTGCGTGTCGAGGAGATTGCCGGCGCCTTGGAAGTCGAGCCGGAAAGAGTGCGGCGCGCGCTGAAGAATCTCGAAAGCGCCGATCTCATCCAAAGGCAGAGCGGCGCCATTTATTTCAACATCACCGACCCGATCCTGGCGGCTTATATTGAAAGAGAATATCAGACCGAGATCGCCGGCAAAAGCCTGCAGTTTTTTGTCAAATCGCAGCGCCAGAGCTTGCGCAAGCAGATCGGCGCTGCGGCGCGGCTTTTGGGTGAGATGGCCGAGCTCAACACCCGCCACGTGCTGTTGAGCTTTGCCGGCCAGGAAGTTGATGCTGCCGCGATCTTCAATCTGGAATCAGGCCGCCTGCGCCTTCCCAAATTCAACAAGGTGGAGCATCGCAGCGGCCTGGTCATTAAAGGGGAAATGATCGAGTTTGATCTGCTGGCCAAAGGCGAAGAGATCTGGCTGGTCGAGGTGAAGTATCGCAAGACGCCAGTGCGGGCCACTGAGGTGGAGAAGTTTCTGAAGAAATTATCAAAAATGAAGGGCTGGTCCCACCTTGCAAAGCTCCCCAAAGGACGCAGTCCCGATTCGTCGGGAAAACGGCTGTGGTTTTTCTCACGGAGCGGTTTTGACGAGCCGACCGCCGCCCGTTTGCGCGAGCTCAACATCCTGCACAGCGACATGACGGGGTTCAATGCTCTCTGCCGGGCGGTCAACATTGGCGAATTGCCGGTGGCATGACAACAGAAATCCCAAAATTAGAAAACCTCGTCGAAGTCGCCACGGTTCTCGGCCAGCAAAATGACTACGAGGAAATCCTCCGCGTCGTGGCGCAAAAGGCGGCCGGCTTGTTGAATGCCGAAACTGCGGTCATCATGATGGTCAACCCGCAAACCCGGCAAACGGTGAAAACCATCTTCAAGGAAGGCCAGGAGGGAAATCAACTGCGGTACCACGTTGCGCAAACCCACATCAGCGGCTGGATGATCAGGCATAGTGCGGCTCTCATGAGCGCGACCGTTAAAGCCGACTCTCGATTTGGCAAGCATGTTTTCGAAGGCATGCCGATGGAATCGGCTTTGGGCGTTCTATTGAAGAAACTCGAAAAGCGCCAGCCGGTGGACGAAATCACCAAATCCCTGCATGAAAGCCTGGCTGAATACGAGGAGCAACTGATCCGCCAAGCTTTGGCCGCCAACCATGGGAACCAATCGCAAACGGCGCGCCTGCTGAAGATCTCCGAGCACACCTTGCGATACAAGATGCGGAAGATGGGGATTGTGAAGGGAAAGCGTAGATAAAATGTAAGGCCTCAAATTGGTGGACAATTAAACTGTCATGCTGGAAGCATCTTGTTACAATCAAGCACGGTGCTGATTTGAAACAAGATTCTTCCAGAATGACGTCTTTCTCCACACGTGTCTTGAGGCATTACGATAAAACTCAATCGGCGTGAAAGAAAACAGAGCAAATTTTTCTCCCACGAAAATTGAACTCCCACGAAAATGAATTTTTGTTTTTTTTCGTGGCAGTTCCGATTTCGTGGGAGAAAATTGTTTTTCCTCTCGTCGGCTTGAGACGAGGCTTGGCAGGAGTCTTATGCCCGTTCCGACCTGCTATTTTTTGTCGAACCCAATTTCAGTTAAAACAGCACATATTTCAACCGGAAATTTCTCCCGAGCTTTTTGAGCCTAAATCAGATCACGCGGGTTTAAGAACCCTTCCAGGCAACTACTTACAACTTCGATACTTAATCAACTTTCTTGCCGACGATCTAGATTTGGCACGATATTGGTCTTCACATAATGACACGCGCAGCAAAATGACCTAATGACCAATATTTACTTTTCAGCTTACCCACGATGGAACCTCTTTCTTCAAACCCCGCCCTAACACAGCTTTCACATCGGGAGCTGATCCACAGGCTTCTGGCAGATCCCAACCATCAGCCGGTCGTTCGGGAATTCATCTCGCGTTATGATTCCGTGATTCGCCGCACGGTTGCCGGCGCCATTTATAAAAGGGGAAAGGCGGCTGGCAGCAAATTAATGGCGTGCATGATTGAGGATATCGTCAACGACATTTACTGCCGTCTGTTTCAACGGGACTGCCGGGCGCTCCGTACGTTTCAATGCCGTTACGAGAATTCGATTTTTGCTTATTTGCGAACCATCTGTTGGAATATGGTTCGGTATCAGCTTCGCAATGACTTAAATAAGAATGCCGCGGGCCGGCGATATTCCATCGATGCCGTCGAGGAGAAGTGGGGTGGGCCTTCTACGGAACGGGCCCCGGCTTCTTTGTGCTCCGCAGTCGCTCAAATCAATGCGGTCGAACACAGCGACCTGGAGCGAATGATATACGCGAATTTTCACCGAATATTTCACGCCAAACACGCGAAGCGAAATTTTATCATTTTCAAGCTGCACTTTCTCCATGGCTATCATTGCCATGAAATCGCCTGTATCAAATCGCTCGGTTTGAGAGCCAATGCGGTTAGCAACACCGCAGCGCGCATCCGGCAGTGGTTGCGCCGGGAATTTTGCAAATTGGCAAACTGAATCACTTGCCACCGTCTGAAACAATGGCTGCACGGCCCGGTGGCTGCTGAGAGATCACCTATTCGTCGATTTCGACGGCGGAGGAATGAGACATGAAAAAGCGCTATGATGAAAATTGCCTCGGTCGCGGCGATTTTAATTCGTACCTGACAGGAGCAGCCGATGGCAATAAAAAGGCGCGAATCGAGCAACATCTGAGTCATTGCGGCTTTTGCTTCGAGATTTTTATTGGCACTTTTAACCGGCATCTCGATCATCCGCTCGAGCAACGGGTATCATTAGGTCATTTCACTTCGTGACATTTTGCTTCGCGTCATTGGACTTCGCTGTCATTGACTGCGCAGCCCAATGACGCGAAGCCAATAAATTCTCTCCCACGAAAACAGAACTCCCACGAAATTAATTTTTTATTCTTTTTTTCGTGACAGTTCGAATTTCGTGGGAAAGTTTAATTCCAATCCCAATTCCATAACCAAAACACGGAGGTGTATCATGCAAATTTTTAGCAAGCTTTTCGCCTTGACGCTGTTCTGCGGTTTGATCCTGCAAAGCGGAGCCGAACCTGTCGCAGCGCAAACCACGTCTCAGATTCAGAAGCAGCGCCGGAACGAAAGGCTGCCAACCCATCGTGTGCCTGGAATTCCATTTGACGGGTCAGTTCCTTTCCTCGCCGAATCGCGCGCCGAGATATTGAAACAAAGAGGAACTGCCGCGCAAGACAGCAATACCACTCTCATCGGGCGCTGGATAGGAGGGCCTTGCAATGCTGTTGTGGTTGCCGGCACACGCGCCTATTTTGGCAACGGCCCCTTGCTCATGATTGCCGACATCTCCGATCCCGGCAACCCGACCGAATTGGGAAAAATTCTTCTGCCGGGGCTGGTAGGTAGTGTAACGGTTAGCGGCAATTTTGCTTATGTCTCCGCAGGTGGTCTGCGGATTATCGATATAAGCAATCCAGCCAGCCCCACCGAAGTTGGTTTTTTTCCTAGCGGTGGTGATGTGGCGGTAAGCGGAAATTATGCTTATGTGGCGGCAGGAGATGGCCTGCATATCATCGATGTGAGCAACCCGGCCAGCCCCACCGAAGTCAGTTTTTTGGGTATCTTTGCTAACGCTGTGGCGGTGAGCGGAAATTATGCTTACGTGACGGCTTACGATGGCGGTTTGCAGATCATCGAGGTGAGCAATCCGGCCAGTCCAACCAAGGTTGGCTTTTACGCAAATTGTTGCGTCGAGGAGCTTGACGTAAGTGGCAATTTTGCTTATATAGCCGGTCTTGATGCCGGTTTGCGCATCATTGATGTGAGCAATCCGGCCAGCCCCATCGAAGCCGGTTTCCTTGATACTCAGGGTTTTGCCTATGACGTTATAGTGAGTGGAAACTATGCCTATGTGGCCGACGCTCAAAATGGTCTGCGGATCATCGACGTAAGCAATCCAGCCAACCCCACCGAAGTCGGCTTTTTCGATACCGCACGTCTTGCTTATAGCGTGGCAGTGAGCGAAAACCTGGCTTATGTGGCGGATGGAGGGGATGGTCTGCGGATCATCGACGTGAGTAATCCGGCCAGCCCCACCGAAGTTGGCTTTTTTGATACCGACGGTTTTGCCTTTCGCGTGGCGGTCAACGGAAACCTGGCTTATTTGACAGACGAGGAAAAAGGGTTATACATTATCCGCAATGATTTTGTGCCAACAGCCGTCGAATCACCTTCTGACCGAGCACCGGAGCGGTTTCACTTGCGCCAGAGCTATCCCAATCCCCTGCGGGCGTCTCTCTCCAACTCCGGCACGACGATCACTTTTACATTGAGTAAAGCCGCCAACGTTACGCTCGAGGTTTATAATATGCTGGGCGAGAAAATCACGACCCTGGTGAAAGGCGCCAAGCCCGCCGGAGAGCATGTGGTGAACTTCAACGCTTCAAGCTTGCCCTCCGGCATTTATTTTTACACTCTGACCGCCGGCGATTTGAAGCAGACGCGGAAGATGGTCATAACAAGATGAGTCATTGGGTCATTTGGTCATTTTACTTCGTTGTCATTTATTGCGCTGTCAATTGGCTGCGCCGTCATTGAGTCATTGAGATGCAGTTCTTTCTGTCCCGAAGGGACAAAATGAAAATAGCCCAGAGATTTATCTCTGGGAAACAAGATTTAAAACCTCATCATAAAGTCCCGAACGGGACGATTGAAAACCAATGATTGCGATGTCATCAACATGCCGTTTTCATCCGTCCCTGCGGGACTCGTGAGGTTTGCATGGAACATATTCCCCCGCAATGAATTGCGGGGCTTTTGTCATCCGTCCCTTCGGGACGAGACATACGAAAAGTTTTCATCCTTGCGATCAAACTGAATAACGGCATCAATTCAATCGGCAAATAAAAATCCCAACCCGAACAAGCCAACGTCGTAGGCTGAATCCAAATCTAATGACAACAAATGATGCAATGACGCGAAGCGAATGACGCGCCAGCAAATGACAATCAATTTTCCTGCCAGAAGTGCTTGACTTTACCCAAAACTGCCATTATTTTATTTGAAGGCAATTTTTTGAGGAAAAACCATGACACGCCTTAAAACCATCATACTCGCCCTGTTGTTATCGTGCGGCGCTTCCCCAATCCATGCCCAACCTTCCGGAGCGGACCTCAAAATTTTCGGTTACTTTCAAGCTTCGCTCGGATATCGCAAAGACCTCGACAGCACGGTGGAAAACAAATCCTTCAGCTTGCAACAGCTCAATCTGTTTCTGCAAAAAGAGCTGGCGCAAAAGTGGACGATTTTTATCAACTTCGAGCTGGTCAATTCTTTTTCGTCTTTTCGCAATTGGGGCGCGCACAACCTCGAGGAGGCCTGGGTGAATTACCGTCATAGCGCGCAATTAAAATTGAAGCTGGGCTTGCAGGTTCCCACCTTCAACAACCTCAACGAAATAAAAAATCGTACGCCGCTGCTGCCTTACATTATCCGCCCCCTGGCTTATGAATCATCGTTCAATGAAATCATCGCACTCGACGAGTTTGCGCCGGCGCAGGCATTTGTGCAGTTGTACGGTTTCATTCCCGTCAAGGAGCTGAAAATCGATTACGCTGTGTTCGTCGGCAATAGCCCGAATATCAATAGCGACTCGCGTCGGGGCCAAACCGGAATCGATACGACGAAGCTGTTTTTGGTGGGCGGACGTTTCGGCCTGCGCACCGGCAATTTCAAGGTAGGCGTCTCCGCAACTTACGATCATCTCAATTTCACCCGCGCCGCCTTGGCGCAGCGATACTCAACCTCCGGATTTAAAAAAATACCGCGCCTGCGGCTGGGCGGCGACTTTTCTCTCAATGTGGGAAAATGGCTATGGGAGTCGGAATTCATTCGAGTGACTTACGACGACGATATTTCGGAGCTCGATATCGACAAAAAGTTTTATTATGGGACGCTCGGATACCAGCTTACGGAGCGGTTCATGGCTTACGGCGGCTATTGGTTCACCGGTGAGAATGCTTTGCCGGTGCGAGACCTGGATATCATTGCGCCAACGGTGGGCGCGGCCTTTAATTTCTCCGAGGCAATTTTCATCAAAACGCAATACGGCCCCGTCCGGTTTGAAACTTCGACACCGGCCGCCTCGAAAACAAGGGCGGATTACTATTATCTGGCGATTTCCGTGATTTTTTAAGCACGATCAGTTGACCGGCAAAAAATGACAATCCATTTTTTACGACGCATAATCATAGCAGCTTTTTGCATTTGCACTTGCACAAGGCCTGCCTTCACACAAGTTGCGATCATCGTCCACAAAGCCGTTCCAGTCGATACGCTCAGCCAGATACAATTATTCGACGTTTTCAGCGGCGAGGTCAAATCCTGGAGCAATAAAGTGCGGGTGGTGGTGTTCGATCTCAAGCCCGCGGTTGCGGTCAAGGAAGCGTTTTACAAGCTTCTTGGAAAAACGCCTTCTCGCCTGAAATCCATCTGGCTGAAGAGGCTGCTCATGGGCGAGGGCGATCCACCGGAGTCGCTGCCCTCGGAAGAAGAAATCTTGAAAAAAGTTGCCGCTACGCCGGGGGCGATCGGTTTTGTCAGCAAAGCAAAAGTCACTTCCGAAGTCAGGGTTGTCGTGATCGTTGAGAAAAAATGAAGGGCGCTCCATGAAATTCAAAGACCTAAAACTAGGCGTCAAGCTGGCTATCGGCTTCGGCCTTATTCTCGCCTTGATGGCCGGCGCCAATTTTTTTTCAATCAGAAAAATGGCGGCGATCAAAGCGGAAATCGACGAGGTCTCCACCAACCGTTTGCCGCGGGCGCTGGCGATTTCCGACTTGAATCTCAATACCGCCGGCCTGCGTATCAAACAATTGCAATTTGCCTTCACGACCGATACCTCGGCGCAACGGGAGCAGAGAGAGGCGATGATCAAATTGATCGACCGGATCAACGGGAATATCGACACCTACGAGCGGCTGCGCGCCGAGTCCGAAGCACGCCGCTTCCATTCAAAAGAAGAGCGCAAGCTGTACGCGGAATTCGAGCGGAAATGGGAAGCGTATCAGGATCTGAGTTTCGCGTTTTTCGATCTTGTGGGCGAACAAAAAACGCGGGAGGCCTTTGTTTTGTTGAACGAAGAAGCTCAGCACGTCTTTCAAGAGTGCAGCACGAATCTGGTCAAACTGGTCGAAATCAATCAAAAGGATTCCTACAAGGCCGCCAGGCGAGCTGAAATCACCTATCGATCCGCCCGCGGTATTACGACCATTCTTATGATCGTGGCGATCCTGGTTTCCGCGTTTATTGCCATAGGCATGGCGCGGTATATTACGACCTCCGTGTATCAACTCGTCAAAGCCGCCCGCAGCGTGGCCGGCGGCGATATCGAGGTGCATTTAAAAATTGACCGCAATGACGAAATTGGCAATTTGGCGCACTCTTTCAATCAAATGACGGCTTCATTGCGCGAAGCACGGGAAAAGATGCAGAAAACGCAAATCCAATTGGTGCAATCCGAAAAAATGGCTTCGCTGGGCCAGCTCACCGCCGGCGTCGCGCACGAGATCAACAATCCTGTAAACTTCGTATCATCAAATGTCAACCCGCTGCGCCGGGATCTAACGGACATCCTCGCCATTATCAAAAAGTATGAGGATACGGTCACGGCGCAACAATTGCACGAAAAATTCATTGCCGTTGAAGAGCTGAAGAAGAGCGTGGATTTTTCTTATTTGAAGGATGAGGTGGAAAATCTCCTCAACGGCATCCAGGAGGGCGCGCACCGCACTTCCGAGATCGTCCGGGGCCTGCGCAATTTTACCCGTCTGGAAGAGGATGAACGAAAGCCGGCGGACATCAACAAAGGCCTCGAATCAACGCTTTTAATGTTGAAACACCAGCTCAAAAATCGCGTTGAAGTAATTAAAGCTTTGGGCGAGATTCCGGAGATTATGTGTTATCCGGGCAAGCTCAATCAGGCTTTTCTCAACATTCTTGTCAACGCCAGCCAGGCAATCGACGGACCCGGCAAGATTTTCATCAAAACTTCCTATGATGGCGAGATCGTTACGATCGCCATCAAGGACACCGGCAAAGGCATGACCGACGAGGTCAAGAAACATCTCTTCGAGCCGTTTTTCACCACCAAACCGGTCGGCGAAGGCACCGGCCTCGGCTTGCCGATAACTTATGGCATCATCGAAGAGCATGACGGTAATATCGAAGTCTACAGCCAGCCTGGCCAAGGCAGCGAGTTTGTGATCACGCTGCCGGCGAAATAAAAACGTAGCAAGGAGCAAAAATGGACAAAAAAGAATTTAGCATTTTGTACGTGGATGATGAAGAACACAACCTCATTTCTTTCAAAGCCGTTTTCAGAAAGGAATACGAAATCCATACGGCAACCAGCGGTGAAGAAGGCCTCGAGATCATTCGAAACCATCCAATCGACCTCGTCATTACCGATCAGCGCATGCCGCGGATGACGGGCATTCAGTTTTTGGAGCAAGTGGTGCCGGAGTACCCCGACACCATCCGGATGATCCTGACGGGGTTCAGCGACGTGGAAGCCATTATCGGCGCGATCAACACGGGCCGGGTTTTCCGCTACATCACCAAGCCGTGGAATGAGGCCGAGCTGCGCATGACGATTGAAAACGCCCGGCGCTTGTCAGGCTTGATGAAGAGCAACAAAGTGCTGCTGGCGATACTGCAACAACAAGTGAAAGAGCAGGAGAAGACGCTGCGGCTTTTTATGAAATATGTTCCCGAGCCGGTCGTCGAAAAAGCGCTCTCGGTTTCGGGCGATTCCATTTTTGACGGCGAGATCAAAACCGTCGCCATCTTGTTTTGCGATATCCGCGGTTTCACCCCCTTGTGCGAGCAGCTCTCGCCCAAAGAGGTGGTCTCGTTTCTCAACGATTATTACAGCCTTATGTCCGAAGCCGTCAAGCGGCACAATGGCACGGTCATTCAATACGTCGGTGACGAAATTTTCGCCGCCTTCGGCGCGCCGGTGGCGATTGCCGACATGGAGAAAAGCGCGGTTTTCTGCGCCATGGAAATGATGCGCCGCCTCGAAACGCTCAACGAAAAATACCGCGACCGTATCGGCAAAGACACGCTGGTGGGCATCGGCATCAACTACGGCGAGGTGGTGGCCGGCAACTTAGGCTCGGAGCACAAAATCGACTATGCCTTGACCGGCGACACGGTCAATACCGGGAAAAGAATAGAAACCATCACCAAAGACTACCCCAACACCGTTTTAATGAGCGAAGCGATTTACCAAAAAGTTAAAGACGTGATTGCGACCAAAGAATTTGAGTTGTTGACCGTGAAAGGCAAAAAAGATCCGATCCGGGTTTATCAAGCCGTGCTCGATTCGCTGAGTAAAGATGAAAAGGTGGAGCAATGAGAATCGTTTACGCAATGACAGCAATCCTTGATGACAT
>JBOHQZ010000007.1:0-24017 GCA_050732275.1 bacterium | reverse complement strand
AGATTCGCCATCCAGGCGGAGTAATTTATGAATTCGAACTCGTCTAGTCGCATTTAAATTCTCCATGTTTTTAATTTAGCCGATACTCATGTAATACTAAAGGCGAGGAGGTTCGCACGCTCGTGCATGGGCAGGAAAAAGTGGCCGGATATTACCTCGCCCTCTGGGATGGCCGAGACGAAAGCGGCAAAAGCGTTGCGAGCGGGTTATATTTTTATCAACTCAAAGCCGACGGCTTTACGGCAACCCACAAGATGATATTCACTAAATAAGGTCCAAGGTCGAAAGTCCGAAGTCCGAGGCCAATCAATTTAATTGGAAGCAACTTGGATCGATATACTCATGAAAAGACCGATTCAAATTGTGCTGATGCCGCTCTTTTGCCTTTGGAGCGAAGCAGCGATCTTCTCCTCCGCCGGCGCACAAACGCTTGATAGCGTCGATGTGGCAATTCTTAAAATAACATACGAAGGCTTGATGCCAAAGCCGCTGGGCGAGATCGATTCGGGCAAGGTCGATTCCATGATGCACGCCCAGTTTAGAAAAGAGGCAGAAATGCGGCGAATGATTCTGATGAACGAACAATGGACCGCTTCGGCATTGGGCGAGGCTCATAAGACCTTGCAAGATGACAGCACTTATTTCGAAGCGCTGGCCAAATTAAATTTGCAATACGCCTTTGTCATCGATTTCGAGCAGCTTGGAAGATTTGTGCAAATCCTTTTCCGGCGCTATCATATCGGCGAGAAAGAACCCTTGGTCTATCCGGTCGGCACTACGCTCGACTCGTTGGCACATGATATACAAAAAGCTGTAAGGGACAGTCTGTTTGCTGACAAATCCTCTCCCCAGAAAAAGAATACCTTGGCTATCGATTGCCTTCGCCGCTGGTGGAAGTGCAGTATTGATTGCCGTGACCTTATCGTTTCGCAAGCCGCAAAGTACAATCGATGTCTTGCCCGGGCCGCCAAAGCCTAAAAAACTCTGACTTGCTTCAAATTTTTATATTTCTGCCTCCCCCATAATAAGCTTGGTCAACGCCGGCACGCGCCCGAGCAGGCGGGCATACAGCGCCAACTGGCCGCGGTGATATTCTTCGTGGGAAATGCCGTGATTCATCCACGCCAAGCGCGTGCCTTTGAGGCCATCGAAACGAGTGATGTACTGTAAAATGAGCAGCTCGCCAGCCTCGTGAAATTTTTTCTCGCCATCGGCGTGGGTGGATTTCAACAAAGCCAGCAATTTTTTCTTTGAATCGGTCGGTTGGATATGGCCGGCATACTCCTTGAGAAATTCCGGATAATCCTGGCGCAGAAAATCGCCGTCCGGCCGCGTCAGCTCACCGCTCATCATCAAGCCGGATTCGATGATATGATGCGCCAACTCCGCCACGCTGCGATTCTGTGGCGTTGGGCGAAAGCTGAAATCTTTCTCAGGAATGTTCTCAACTTCATCAATCACGCCTTGGCGCGTGTAAGCCCAGGCTTCGAGGGCTTCTTCGAGAAGGGATTTGTAGGGATTCATGGCTGGGTGAGGTGTGATTCAATATGCTGGATGAATTCTGAAAAGGTCATTGGCGCGTTCAAAGGATCATGTTGCGTTGGATCGTCAAAGGGGTGAAGATGCCAACCACCAGTATTGTCTGCTCCAAAGATCCTTCGGTTGTTTTTGATTAAAGCAAAGGCCGTACGCCCACTTGATTCATTGTGGAAAGTATCTACGAATTGGCCACCGGTTATAGGCACTCTCACATTGACTGAGGTTGGTGTAAGCCGTCGAATGACCGGAATGCCGCAAATTGGCGAAGCTCGAGCCGTCGCAAAAATTTCATAAATAAAATCATTCACTTTCATGGCAATGTTTCGAGCATTTCGCGCAAACGAGTGCAATCCGTTTGCGCGGCTTCCCACTCCCAAAAATCCTTCTCGACTTCGTAAGAGTATTTATCAGCAATTTGATCATTCTCCCAATCTTGCTGAAATTTTTCGAATGCCATGCCATAACGCTCTTCAAAGTTTTTGATTTGTTGTTCGGCTTCTCGCAGCTTGAGTTGTACCAAGTCCTTCGTGGCCAAATGCAATGCTACATCGAAGCGCTCTTCGCCGGTTAGCTCGGTTAAAATTTTGTAGAGCGGCTTTGAAACGGTTGTCTCAACCATGATCTGTAACCTCAAAAGTATGCTTATACGCTATTTTAAGAAAAGATCTTGAGAATGTCAACGAGTTTTTAGAAAAAGCTTTCGCTAAAACCTCGCCGCCAAATTCTTCCGCACTTCAGCTTCGGTCAAAGCGTGGTTGTAAATGGCGATGAGATAATAATCGCCAAGCCAGGGGCGGTTGCCGGTCGTTTCATTCGCCAGCGCAAACTCAAAAGCCGTGCTCCAATTGTCTAATGTGCCTTCAATTTTGGGACGGCTTCCACCGACCGGATCGGCGCCGTTCAAATAAAACCTCACCTTGCCGCTGGCATCGCGTGTGTAAACTATGTGGCACAAATCTGCAACCACACCGATCTCCTGCGCCACGCGCTGGTTGTTGTCACGCCGGTTCACCCCGTCGTCGTCGGTGATGGTGGTGCGCAAACGCGCCTCGTAAATATCGGTCTTGTCTTGTGCCAACATAAAATTGCGGCTGCCAAAACCGGCCGAGAAAGTCACGATGCGGCCCGGACTTTGGTCGTTCGCAATTTGCGGCGCCCGCTTGATCCAGGCTTCGATGGTAATTTCGTTGGTGGCTTTCATCGCGTCAACCAACCGATTCGCCGGTGAAATAGGCTTTAAAATCGTCGGCGCGATAATTCGTAACCCTTTACCCAACCAGCGCAACGCTGTGGCAGTTTCCAAATTTTGCAGCTTTAAATCGAGCGGCACGTCGACGCCGGAAACATCATGTACCACCTCGCCGCCTCGTTCTTGAAAAACGTACAACGCTTGCAGATTTTGGGTGACACGAGCCGATGGCAACACTTTGATCTTCACTTCGTCACTGACCGGCGTGCCGCCGGCGTAATCTTTGGCGGTGAGCCGAAAAACATAATCACCGCTTTTAACGAACCGTGCCGTGGTGAAAGCGGCATTGTCATCCGCCAAGATAATTTGCCCGGCGCCATTCACTTTTGTCCATTTCGTGGTGACAATTCCCGGAGGAACGGGTAGGCCGTCGTCACTGACGATGCCATCGAGCGCCGCAAACGCCGGCAGCACAATCTCCAAATCCGGCCCGGCATCAACAATTGGCAGCTCATTAACCGTAATCGTCACTTCGGCGTTGGCCGTCAGCTCGGGGTTGTCGCGATTCGTCGTTGTTAGCCCCAGCACATAAATACCGCGTATGTTGAAAGTCGCGGTCGTTTGCAATTGTGTCGCCTCCACGAAGTCGACTGTTGCTCCATCCGGCCCACTGATTTTTTCCCATTTAATCAGAAGCGATTCTTGCGGATTGCCCAAACCGGTATCGGTCACCGCGCCGGTGAGCGTTGCCTGCACTTCGGGCGGTGTTCCTTCCGCAGGCAGCGTAACGATCTGAGTTGAACCCGCATTGACCACCGGTTTCTGATTGACCGTAATGGTAACCGATACGATAGTCGAGAGACGGCCGTTACCCGCTTCGAGCTTCAGCGCGTAAACGCCGCGCTGCGTGAAGCGCACCTTGGTTTGCAATTGCTGCGGGTTTTCAATTTGTATCGTTGTCGGCCCGCTGATGCGACTCCATTTGTAGCTCATGCTATTAGCGGCATTATCGTCGCCCAACCCGCTGTCGAGCAGCTCCCCGGCAAGCTCCAACACTGCCGTCTGCTCGGTAAGTGCAAGCTTTGGTGTCGTTCCATTATTGATGCGGACTTGCGGAGGACGATTGACGACGATCACAACCTCGTCACTCATCAGCAGCTCGCCGTCGTCAGCCGTAAGCCGAAAAACGTAGCGGCCTTTTTGATTGAATTCGACTTTTGTGCTCGAGCTATTTTCATTTTCAAACGTAACGCCGTTGGGGCTGCCCGGCCCGCCGACTTGCGTCCAATTAATGATCGTCGTTGGCGTCGGGCGATCATGTGTGATGCGCCCCTCCAACATCGTGGCGATTTTTGGCAGATGGATGTCCTCCCAATCAATGATTTTATCCGGCCCGGCAGAGACAATCGGCGGCAAATTCGCGTCCGCGCCGAAATCAAAATTTTGTTTGACTTCATCCGGACCCAGCGCGCGACTGTAGATGGCGACGAGATGGAAAGTACCATGCCACGCGTGATTGGCGTGGCCGTCAAACAATCCCGGCTCATTGCCGAGCGCCAACGTGAAGCCGGCATCCCACGAAGAAGCAAAATTGCCGTCAACCATCCGGCGGCTCACTTCATTGCCGTTCAAATAAAGCCTGGTTAAACCGGAAGCCTCGCGCGTGCAGACGACATGCGACAATAGATTCGTGTTGGCCGCGCCGCCGGCAAGCACTTTGTTGCTGGCATTGACGTTGGTCGTTGTCGTACGCAAGCCGGCATGAAAACCGCCATTGCGCTGCCCCAGCAAAAAATTGCGCGTCCCCGCACCGCTCGCGAGCGTGGCGATGCGCGCTAGTCCTTCATTATTATTGAGACTCGCCGGTTTAATCCATGCCTCGATAGTGATTTCATTCGATGATCTAACCGCCTCGACGAGCCGCGTCGCGGGGCCGGTTGTCGCCAATAGCGCCGGCGCGTTCACGGCGAGACCTCCCGTGACCCACTGCACCGCCGCGGGATCGTCGATGCCGAGATCGAGCGGCTCTCCTTTTCCCGCCACGTCGTGTATGATCACGCCGTCGTTTTCTTCAAACGCATACAACGCTTGCAAGCGATCCGTGCTGCGCGCCGCCACGGCGATCATAACCTCGTCGTCGGCATCGAACGTGCCGTTGCTCACCGCGAGCTTGAGTAAATAATGGCCGCGCGTGGTGAACGTTGCCAACGTCGCCAGCGCGTTTTTATTGTCAAAATTCGCCTCGCCGGTGCGGCTTTGCTTGGACCACGTTACCGTCAACGTTCCGGTTTGCGGATCGCCGAGGCCGCTGTCGATAATCTGCCCGGCGAGCAGCGCTTGCAGCGAATTGACTTGTTGATCCGGCCCGGCCGAGATGATCGGGCGCTCGTTGACGATGACGATCAGATCGTCGCTCGCCGTGAGCAAGCCGTCGCTCGCCGTGAGGCGCAACACATAACGCCCGCGTTTCGTGAACGTCGCTTTCGTCTTCATGACGTGCGGATCGTCGAATGTGACATTGCCCTCACCGCTGATTCTTTCCCACGTCACAAAGATCGCTTCCGCTTTCTGCAAACGATCATCGATCACACTCGCGTCGAGGTCGGCGGCCGTCATCGGGCCGTCGAGGCCGATGGTTTGATCCAGTCCGGCGTTGACAATTGGCGGCTGGTTCGGCGCCAGCTCGAACAGCGAACTTTCACCGAATTTGTCGTCGCCGGTGGAGAGCAGTTGCCCGTCCGCAATGCCGAAGTACAAACTCATGTACTTGATGACTTTTTCCGTGTGCGGCTGCAGCTCCGGCAGATTCTGTTTGATTGTCTCGCGCACGGCGTCGGCAAAATCCGCAAAGCTCGTCAGTTTGTTGCTGACGTACGGCTCCAACTGTTTGATCAACTCGTAGTTGCTGTCGATGTCCAGCGTTTGCAGCGCCTTCTCCAGCGAGGGCGGCGCCGAGTCGTCGAGCGGCGGCAGCACGCGGCTGACGTACGTCACGCGGTGCATAATCCGCCAACACCCCGGCTTTTTGCCTTCCTGCCGCGCTTCACGCAAAGCGACCGCCGCGGGGTCGTCGCTCTGTTCCAGCCAAATCGGATCGACGACGCGATTGAAAAATAAATCGAAATGATCCGAATTGGGCTCGAGGTAAAATGTCATGAAGCGGTACGCATCGACTTTGTACGGATACTTGATCGGCTTCGGACGTTTCGGATCGCTGTTGTCGATCAAAACCACGCTGCGATCCTTCGGATCGCGTTTGTAAATGTCGCGCTCGACTTTATCGAGATTGACATTCATCTGAAACGCGGTTTTGGACTCTTTGCTCTTGTTGACACTCAGATTTTGATGGCCGCCGAACATGGCGTTCAGCTCGAACACCGAAGCCACTTTCGCAATCGCAAAGCCGATGGCGAGATCGATGCCGCCCATCCCTTTAAATTCATACGAGCCGCCGGAAGTCTCGGTCTGCACATCCATCGTCTGCTGCGTTTCGGCGAACAGGCCGCCGTCCGTCGTCCAAACGTAGGTGTTGATGAGATTGCGGTGCGGCTTCGCCGCCAGCCCCGTGAAATCAGCCAGCTCTTTGGCGCTTTCAGAAGGAAAGGATGCCGGCCGGCCTTTATCCTGCGCCGCAAACTGGTCGTAGTAGGTTTGCAGTTCCGTCTCTTCGCGCTTAATGCGATTTTTCAGCGCATACGCTTCAACGGGTTTGAAATAACTGCTGTCCGAGCTGTACGTCAAAGCATTGGGATAATCGACGTCGGCAAGCGGTCCCATCTTGCCGTCGAGCGTGCCCTGCTTGACGTAACGCGGATTGATCGGGAAGTTGATGATGTTCCAATCTTTCGGAATGTCGGGATTGGGCCGGATTTGAAAAGCGATCAACGCGTTGTTGTGGCGCAAGCGCAGTGCAAACACATCGGCGGTTTCAGATTGCACCAGCGCCAGGCCGATGTTGTCCGCCATGAAACGCCGGCCGAACGGCTCGCGCTCAGGTGTGGTCTCTTCCGGCGTGGTGTAACGGCCGCGCAGCTCGAGGCTGGTGGTTTTGCCGGTGGCCCGGCTCACGCCCGTGCTCGCTTCCTCAAACCAGCTCCACGAGGCCTCGAAGCGCGCGCGCAGCCCGAACAGGATGTTCGATTCTTCGATGCTGGTAAGAGATATAAATCCAACCCCGCCGCCCGCATCGGTCTTCGATTTGAAACCGAACTTGAGCGCGGCTTCCACTTCCAAATCGAAACCACCCGCTTTCGATGCAGAATAAGTGTAAGTGGTTTCCTGCGCTTCCGCCAGCTCGATGACACTTGCTCCGTTGTAATCGTCAAGGTCGCCGATCAGTTCCACGCTCGGCTGCGTCAGGTTTTCGCTCGGCACCGGTGGCGTGCCCTCGATATAACCGATCAGTTGCGGCGCAAATTGCACCTGGCCGATCCATTCGGTGGCGAGATCGCCGACTTTGAAGCCGGTGATCAACTGCCAATCACCGTCTTTCACAAAACCATAACACCGTTTGAACACGCCGATGAGATTACCTTGATTGTCATATTGCAAATCTCCGTATTCATGCACGCTCGGGCGGCTGTGAATGACGCCGCTGAAAGGCGTTCGAACCCCGGCGAGCGCGCTGCGCACTTGTGGCGTGTCTTCGCCAATCGGCGCAGTGGAAAGAATATAGAACGACGTTCCTTCCACAGTGAGATGATTCCCGGCCAGCGACTGATCCTTCAATTGGTTTTGCGTCTCGGCGTCGAACGTGTAATACGCGATGAGGCTATCCAGCTCGCCATTCAAGCGCCGAAAGAGCGAGTCTTGAATTTGCTCCGGC
The DNA here is from genome assembly GCA_050732275.1 of bacterium. Classification (GTDB taxonomy): domain Bacteria; phylum Zhuqueibacterota; class Zhuqueibacteria; order Zhuqueibacterales; family Zhuqueibacteraceae; genus Zhuqueibacter. The sequence goes on along the minus strand of JBOHQZ010000007.1, from coordinate 16,464 downwards.
GTGCGCACGGTTTTCCAAATGCGCACTTCTTCCAATTCGCCTTGAAAAAATTCTTGCGCGGGCGAATTGCTGAGCGCGCCAAGCGAAAATTGGTTGCTGGTGGCGCGGAAATCCGAAGCGTTGCGGCTGTCGGCCAACAGCGCGTCGCTGTCGTTGCAATATAAAATCAAGCGCGAGCGTGCGAGGTCGGGATCTTTTGCCCATTTGACATTGCCGTTAATCGTCGCGTGATTTTGGCCGGCGGAATCAGCGGCTTTGTTGCCTTCGCGCTCTTCAAAGCGCCACCACGAGACGAGGCCCTCGGCTTTAGTCGTGAGTTCTTTGCCAATGTCGGCGGCTTCGCGGCTGGTGTTCCAAATGCGCACCTCGCTGATAATGCCTTTGAAGAAACCTGTCGAGTAAGTTCGCCCAATCACCAAAGCCTGATCGCTGCGGCCGATATCAGCCGGCTTCAAGCGGCTCGCTGGATAGGAGCCAACCAAGCGGTTGATTTTAGCATTATCCGGCGAGGTCTTCTGTGCTTCTTCAATCGCTTCTTTGACGTCGTCGTCGTAAGTGTATTTGAAAAATTCCGGACTATTTTGATCGAGATAAAGCCCGATGTCATCCCAGGCAAACGTATAATTTTTGTTGCGGCCTTGATCGCGATAATTCAATGTTTGCCGTTTACGCGTAACCGCGATTCGATGCGGCTTCCCGGCTTGAATGCTCGCGTTCGATTGAAAAGAATGATTGTTGCCATCATCATCCTCGAACGAAAAAACCAGATGGCCGCTGCGATCGAGGGCGAGCGCGTATGGCACATTTTGCTCGGTGCCGTCGTCGATTTGGCCGCGCGTCAAAATGCCGCGCTCCTGGCTCAGATCATCCACTTGTAAAAAGACTTCGATAGTCAGATCGGTATTGATGTTCAGCGTGTCGTCTTTGCCGCCATCGAGGTAGCCGCTCACGCCGTCGAATTTCAATCCGTAATCCTGCGCGAACACCGCGGCCAAATGCGACCAATCACCAACGGGAATAATTTCGCGGCTTTGGACGAATTTTCCATTGACCCCGGCAAAAAACGCATAAACCGTCAGCGCCGAAGGCGCCGGCGTGAGTTCGCCGTGCAAAGTTCCATCGTTCCGGCTGCGCGAGTAATCTTTCGCGCCCGCCTCGAAATGCCAATAGCCCACGAGATCGGTCTCGTTGCCGCTGAGCCGGCGATTCATGTCTGTTTGAATTTCTTGCGTGGTGCGGGCGCGTTTCCAAATGCGCACCTCGTCGAGCCGCCCGTTGAAATAATTGTCCACTCGCCCAATGTTTTTGATCGGCGTATTGAACGGCTGCTTACCGGCCAACGCGGTGGTTTCATATTTTAGCACGCCGTTGACAAAAACCTTGTACGCCGTCCCATCAAAAGTCACGGCCAAATGATTCCAGGTGTCCAGCGTCAACACCGCGCCGGTAATGAACGAATTCCAAGTTTCGCCATCACCAAAACCGGCGTGGATTCTATTTTTTTGAAAGACCCAAAGCGATGGCGAGCGCTGATTCGTTCCATTCGGCTGATTTCCCAGAAATCCATGGAAGTTCTCGTTATCAGAGGTCGGATAAATCCAAGCTTCCTGCGTGAACGATGCGCCAACGGAGACGCCATTTCCCAGATCGATGTAACTGCTGCCGTCGAACGCCAGCGCTGACATCGGCCGGTGCAATCCCAGCGTATAATTCGACTGGCCGGATTGATGCTGAATCATCCTCGCATTGCCCTCCATGTAGTTTGGCCGCACCCAGGCTTCGAGCGTCACATCGTCAACAACATCGAGTTGATTTAGTTTGGCAGTATCCGTGAGACGGGCGTAATTGCTCTCTCCGTCAAAAGTGAGCGTGCTGCCCGGCGCCGCCGCCGTCCATTTGGACGTGACCGTCGCGCCGCTGGTCACGCGTTGATTGCCCACCGCGCTTTGCGCCGTGGGCACGGCGCGAATGAGCAGCGAGCCGCCGAACAAGTCGCTCGGCATTTTCGTGGTTTGCGCATTCGCGGCGTAATCATATTCCATGAAAAAGATCGGCAGCTTTTCTGTGGTGAAAATGATGGCGCCGCTGGCGATGGGGATGTTGGTTGCCCCATCGCTTACTGCTTCCAAAGCCGTCACACGAGTCTCGCCGACCTGCAGCGCCGCGCCGGCCTCGAGCGCGCGTCGCATGCCGTCGGGAACATGTAACGTCAATTGCTGGCTCTCGGCAACGATAAAACCGGCGCCGATATGTTCCCGGTAGCCGACCAGCCGTTTGTTTTCATAATGTCCGGCCTCACCATTGAGCACGCGCGCAAATTTTTCAGACGCACGCGGCACTTTTGTCCAGGTTTCTTCAATGCCCGCGCCGTTGATCGTGACCGTGCAAGTGCTGCTCTCCTCGTCGCCGCTCACTTCGAGCACGATCTTGTCCATGTCGAGATCGGTCGAGCGCGCCACACACAGCACACTTTCTTGCTTGCTCTTGTCGGTCAGCGGATAACGCGCGCGCTCAGTGAACGTGTTGAAATAAGCGGCGAAAAATTGATCGTCGGCGCCGCGAAAGTAAAGCGCCAGCGTGCCGGTGGCGCTATCGAACAGCAGCGGCGTCTCGTTCGTCCATGCGAAGCCAAGCAAACCTCCGGAAAGGCTCAAGCCAAACGAATCGATGTGTACCAGTGGCATAGTTGCCTCGGCGCCGCTCCGGAGCACGGAGTTGAGGCCGTCGAGAATTTTTTTCGCGTTGTTCAGCAGCGTTTCCTGCGCCGTCACCTCACTGCGCGCTTGCCGCAGACGCTCTTCGGCTCTTTGGATTTTGGCGTCGTATTCGGGCTTGGCCGCAATGCGCAAAGATGAAATGATAGACCGCCATGTATCACCGACATCGGGTGTGTCCCCGGTGAATACGGCGCTCCGTCCCGCGCCGAGATCATGCTCGTAAACTGTAACCTGCAATGGGGAGGCTATTTTTATGGAAGCAATCTTGTCATTGAATCCTTTGGAGAAGAGTTCTGCATAGGGAACGTCGCCTCTGCCGTAAGTCAAAAAAGCGCCGTCATACGACACACCTTGATAGACGATCACTTGCGCCTGCGCCAGATCGTTTTGAAGCTTCTTCAGTTCATTGTCGCGCCAATCACGCTCGCGTTTCGCATTCACCACGGCTTCGCTGCGCACGCGCACTTGCGCTTCGGCGGCGCGAATTCCCTCGAGTTGATCATTGATCGGCTTCTGCGCCGCGCGGTCAGGATTGATCATGTTCAGACCGAGACGGTCCGGCGCTTGCGCAATTCGTCCCGAGTTTGACACGCCGAAATCGAGCGCGGCAATATAATTCTTGTCATCCACCGCCACGCCTTTCGTTGCGACCGCGAGCATCACCCGCGCGTTCTGCTTGAGCGGTTTTTCCTTGCCCTCGTAGCCGCTCGGCACATTCGCTTGTTGATAATAAAGCATCGCCGTCATGCCGGACTCGACGCTACGACTTTCGAGTTGACCGTCGTTTTGAGGCGAGGCCATTTGAAAGCTGCTGCGATTCACGCCCGGATTTTCGCCCACTGGCGCGTCGGAGGTGACCCACTGGCCGCCGTGTTTCGTGCCGTTCGCGCCGTTATTGGTTTGATCGTAAACCGTGTCGCCCTCGGCCTCGTCGAATCGCCAATAACCTACCAGCCCCGGCTCCAGTCCGGTCAAGCGCTGGTGCGTGTCCGCTTGCAGCTCGCGACTCGAGCGTACGCGATTCCACAGACGAATCTCGTCAATCGTGCCGCTGAAAGAATTTTGCGCCGCGCCAAAAAACTTGATCGGCTGCGCCATCGGTTTCGTTGCGCTTGGCAAATCGATCTTGTCGCGCAAATTGCCGCCGACATAGAAACGATACGCCGCGCCGTCGAACGTCACTGCCAAGTGATTCCACGTGTTTGGCGTCAAAATACTCTTTGAAGAAAACTCATTCCAATTCTGTCCATCACCAAACCCGACGCGCAGCCGCGTTTGCGCCTCGAGCCAAATCGCCGGACCGGAATTTTTGTCCGCGCCTTCGCTGATGATGAATGCTTGCGGCAATGTGCTTTGCACACGCGTCGGATAAATCCACGCTTCTTGCGTAAATTGTTCGCCGATAATCACGCCAGGATTGAGCGCGACGTGATCACTCGCGTTCTCAAATTTCAGCGCGGATTCGGCGTAGCCCTCTTTGCTGAAACGTGGAATCAAATTCTTACCACAGGGCTGGCTCGGATCGGCGAGACTCGGTTCGACGCACGCTCCGGCTTGCTTGGCAAAAACTTCGGGATGATCAACGCAGGTATAAACTTGTGAGCCGCGGGTGTTGAACAAGCCTTCTGCAGAGCGCTCGACATTGAACGCGTCAATCAATCCGGTATGCCGGTTTTGCGTGAAAATCTGCCAACGCTGAATCTCAGCCACTTGCGTCGGCAGCAACAAAACGGTGAAACGTCCGCCGGTCAAATTTCCCACGAACTTCAATTCCTGTGTCGGCTCGAAAAAATCATTGCCATCCAAATCCTTCGCGCCGAGGCTGTCCTTGCGGCTCTGTGGCCGCGTCTTGCTGCGGCTGCGCTGAAAGCGCACTTCCAACTTTGGCTCAAGTCTGGTCCCTACCAACACAAAACGATCAACGAGCAAAGTCGCATCGGCCAGCGGCACCGGATTGCCGTCTTTGTCTTTCACCAGATTGCCATCTTTATCACGCTTGAACACTATATCGGCGTGATTGGCGGCAATCGCCTGGCGAAAAATATAAACGTAACGCCCATCCGACAGCGCTTGAAACGGCGCATCCGCTGTCAGTCGCGCAGTTGTTGAGAGGAAAAAATCTTTGTCTCTATTATCCAAGCGCGTTCCCGGATCAACCGGCGCGCGGCTGCCTTTTTGATAGGTTGGGAGCAGCGTCTGATCGGCGACACCGAATCCCACTTCCGCAATTTCGTTGGAAAAAATCAGCTCCGTCGGGCTGGCCGGCCAATTATTGACGTCGAAGGGAGATTTAGTCGCAGCGCCATTTTGCGGGGCCGGATTCATATCGAGCGCCGCGTAAAAAATCCGGCGTTGGTCGTCCATCGCCAAGGCGATCACCACGCCTTTGTGGCGAACCATCGTGGGGTGTTGGAATTTCCGCCCGGCGGGAGGAAGATAAGATTTGATGAACTTGCTGTCGAAGTTGGACATGATGCCTGCTCCATGGATGAAGTGCGATTGGGGAAAATAAAAAACCCACATTACGCGCGCCGGCCAACTTTTACGTGGCTCGTGTAATTGGGGAATCTTATATTAAGGACGTTATACGAAATCCTGTCTGCATGCGGTTTTCCTCAAAAATCTCCTTTCGGCAACTTCCGTATTGCCATCCCAAAGACTTCGCTAAAAGTCGAGTTGAGTCGTAATAATAAGGAAAAAGACCCAGATTGTCAAGAGAAAATTTTGAAGCAATTCTCAATCTATGCATTTTAATTTTGCCGAGCCATTACTCCACCCGATAATCCCACAATTTAATCGGAAACTGATTGGGCAAAACGACGATCTCGTCAATGCGCACGCGATCCGGCAACGAGGCGAGAAAGAGAAACACCTCGGCCACGTCTTCGGGGTGCATCATGGCGGCGCGGACTTCGGCGGGCAACGGTTTCAATTTTTTATCCCAAATCGTCGTGTTCGTGGTGCCGGGATTGATCATGCAAACGCGAATGCCGTGGCGATGATTTTCGGCGATGAGCGCTTGCGTGAGTCCGACGACGCCAAATTTGCTCACGCCGTAAGGCGAGACATAGGGCGCGGATTTCAGGCCAGTAATGGAAGCGACGTTAATAATCGTGCCGCGCCGGCGTTCGCGCATCGCCGGCAACACGGCGCGACAGCAAAGAAACGTGCCGCGCAGATTGACGTTGATGATGCGCTCCCACTCCGCGAGTTCATAGTCGGCCACCTCGAACGGCGCCACGGTTCCGACGCCGGCGTTATTAATCAAAACATCAATCGCGCCGAATTGCGCGATAATTTGGACGACGGTTTCTTCGACTTGAGATGGATCAGCTACATCGCATTGAACCGGCAGCGCCTCGCCACCGGCCTGCCGAATTTCTGCGGCGACTTGTTCGACGTCGGATAGCGTGCGAGAGCAAATCGCCACACGGACGCCAGCGCGGGCGAAGGCCATTGCCGCCGTGCGGCCAATACCACGCCCGCCACCGGTTATAAACGCCACGTCACCTTTTTGGAGCATAATGAATGTATGTAGTGACGCCTTCAGGCGTCGGACGTTGGAATTGAGAAAAGGCTTCAATTAACTTGCAGCTTTGTGCCAGCGCTAACGTTTCACGCCTAAAGGCGAAACTACGAACTTACACTTTCACCGCCTGTCCACTCGCCGCAGATTTGAGAATCGCTTCTTGCACTTCGACAACGTGCAACGTGCGCGCTGCCGAAGTGGGCGTATCCATGTCGTGATTTTCTACGGCGCGCAGGAATGCTTTTAGCGACTCGGTGAACGCGCCTTCGATGCGGCCATTGCTTTCCGTAGCGGTTACCGGACCGCCGAAAACGTTGCGTTCGGTATGTTGACCGGTGAAAAGGCGCATCTCACGATCATTGCCTTTGAGCCAAATCGTTCCTTTGGCGCCGAGTATTTCGAGATAGGTATCTGCTGCCGCCGGAAAAGTCGATGGCAGAATCCACGAAGAGTGCAAGCTGACAATCGTGCCACGGCGAAAGCGCAACAGCGCCGCATATCCATCAACCACGTCGGGCATGTTGGTTTGACTAGCCAGCGTGCCGTAATGGGCGACCGCTGAAACCGAATCAACACGATCATCAAGCCAGTGCAGGATGAGATCGATATCGTGGCTCGACATGAAGTGAATCGGCGTAGTTTTCGTTGCCCAGGAAATCATGCGCTCTGGCACCCAAGCCGCGTCCCAGCGATGCGATTCAACAAAAGCAATCTTGCCGAGGGTTTCGTTTTTGATGAGTTCTTCAACGCGTTGATGCTCCGGCAGCCAGCGCTGGCTATAATTGACAACGAGCACGCGGGAACGTTCTTGCGCTAACGTAATTAATTCAGTGGCTTCAACTACACTCATCGTCAACGGCTTTTCGACGAAAACCTCGAGACCGGCCAGCAAACAATCGCGCACGGGCGCAACGTGAAGATGATCCGGGGTGGCGACACTGACGGCTTGCAGCTCGCCATTGCCGGCAGGTCCCAGCACGCTGATCATTTCGTGATAATCCGTGAACCAGCGGGCGTTATATTTTTCGGCGACCTCGCGCGCTTTGGTAGCTTTGGAATCGACAACCGTCAATAGCCGTGCGGCCGGTTGTTCCGCATACACTCGCGCATGCCGTGAGCCGAGAATGCCGGCGCCGATCACGGCAACACCGATGGGGTGATTCATTTTATTCCTTCTTTGATAAGCTCTGGAATTCTTTCAGTTCACCCACCGCCTTCATCGCTTCGGCAAATTCTTTCGCAGTCGCGAAGCGTTTGGTTTTTTCTTTGGCCATGGCTTGCACGAGCATGGCGTCGAACGCCGGAGACAATTTGGGATTGAGATCGGAGGCGTGAACCGGCATTTGCGCCAGAATACGGCTGGAAATCGTGGCGAGCGACTCGCCGAGAAACGGGCGGTTGCCGGTGGCCATCTCGTAGACAATAACGCCGAGTGAAAAAATATCGGATTGGCCATCGACTTTGTCGCCGCGAATTTGCTCGGGCGACATGTAGCTCGGCGTACCGAGCACGGCGCCTTCTTGCGTCAAAGTGGAGTAATCAAGGTGCGCGATGCCGAAGTCCATGACTTTGACGACGCCGGCATTGGTGATCATGACATTTGCCGGCTTGATGTCGCGATGCACGACGCCGTTGTGATGGGCGTAATCGAGCGCATCGCAGATCGAGGTGACGAGCCGGCAAATTTCTTCCAGCGGCAGCGGCGCACGCTTTTCGATCAACTGTTCGAGCGTCTCGCCTTCCACAAATTCCATGGCGATGAAAGAGTACGGTCCGGCCTCGTCGGCCTGATAAATGGTGACGATGTTGGGATGATTCAGGGTGCCGGCCGCCTGCGCTTCACGGAGGAAACGCTGCCGGAGGCGCTCGCCGCCAATAGCGGCAATGTCAGTGCGAATGGTTTTGATCGCGACGCGGCGGTTGATGGTGGGGTCAAAGCCTTCGTAAATTTTGCCCATGGCCCCGGCGCCGATTTCACCTATGATTTCAAAGCGTCCGAGACGAACCAGCCGTCCCTGCGCATCCGTTACAACAGCATCTGAAGTGTCGGTAAGTGAAAATGCCATACGCCGTTCGACGCCGAAACGCCGTCGCAACAGCCCAGTAACGCTGCCCGTTGCTGCAATCGCGAGAATGATGCCGAAGCTTTTGATCCAAACGAGGCCGAGCGTAAAAAATCCGAACGCGCCCACCCACGCCAACAGAACGAGGCCGAGTAACGCGACGCCGATGTATAATCGTGGTAATCGCAACGCCATTAACAACGCGAGCAGGCCGGCAGCGATGAGCGCGACTGTCTCGGCTATTTCAATCGTCGCATTGCGCACGAGCGCATTCTGCTGCAAAATATTGGAAGTCGACGTTGCTAATTTTTCCACGCCCGGCATTTGCGAGGACAGCGGGGTTTGCAAAAAATCGAGCGTGCCGGCGGCAGCGACGCCAACAAAAACCAATTTCCCTGCCAGCTCGGGCGGCGCGCCTTGTTGCAAGACCGTCGCCGCTGAAGTTTGTGGAAAAGTTCCGGCCGGGCCGTAGTAATTGATCAGCGTCCAACCGCGGCGATCCGTGGGCACAAAAAGTTCACCAAGCTGAATACCCGTCCCGACGCGCACTTGCACTTGGCCGCGCGTCATTTGCAGAAAATGCGCTGTGGCTTGCACTGGCAATGACGGCAAGTAAGCTTCGCCATAACGCACGATCTGAGCTTCCCACCGTACGGTCGATTCGCCCACCGACTCTTCCCGAAAAAGATTGATGTGGCCGCCGGGCTTGGATTTGCTGGCTTGGAGCAGTTCGTCTGCCGCGTGGATGATCGTCGCCGCCTCCACCGGTGGATCATTCAACAGCCGGTCGCGAAAATCAAATAACACATATTCGCTCGCCGCAATGCGATCCGGCAAAGTGGCGTTTTTCAAATGTTTTCCGAATTCGTCAAAATAGTATGGGAAAATCACATTTCCGGATGTCGTTACCGCGTCAGCAATAGCTTTGGTGCCAGTAGTATCATCCGGCTTGTTGGGCAAGGAAAAATCAAAAACGACCAGCGTTGGTTTGGCTTCAAGAATACGCTTGAGCAATTGCGCCAATTGCTGGCGCGGCCAAAGCCCGCCACCGGCTTTCTGGATGCTGATATTGTCAATGGTGACGAGGTGAATGCGGCCATCCGGCTGGAGCGGTCCTCGCAGGCGAAAGAAAAGATCGAGATTGGCGTGCTCGAGGCGCTCAAAAATTTCGGCAAGCGGAAAAAGTTTTAGATGAATCAACACGACGAGGATGAGCGCGGCTACGCCGGCGAAATGCGGCAGCTTGGTGCGCCAGAAAAGATTGGCGCGCCGCCGCGATCGCGCTGCCGGCCCGGAAGCGGGAGATTTTGCTGGTGACGAATTAGCGTTCGGCATCGAGGTCGAGATCGCGTTGTTGGTTCCATCGTACCCATTCGAGATCTGCGCCCCGGTCGGTGAAACGACTCGGATCGGAGGGCCGGCCATCCCGGCCGATCACCACTTGTTGCTTGGCGCGCACCAAGCGCACCCAGGCTTCCAGCCCAATTTGTTGCGGTCCGGGCACTTGTTGCGGCGGCGGCACGCGCTGCGGCGGGCCGACTTGTCGCGGGCGCAGCAAATCCCCGCCGCCACGCACTTCCACTGCGCCTTCGTAAACGCGCACGTTAGTCGTGCTGTCGGCCGCAACGCTGGCGCGATAGATCGTGCCCTGCACGCCGGCAATGGCCGTCGGAAATTTGACGTCGACTTTGGGCTGGCGATTGAACATTTTATTGACGCGCGTCCATAACGATCCGAGCGAAAGATCGAATTGCGCTTGCGCGGGCTGGGCTTTGGCGCCCGGCTGCTCCTGGCGCAAGAGTTTGGTAATTTTCAAACGCGAGTTGGCAGCGAGGCGAATGACACTGCGGTTATCCAGCACCAGCTCGGCGCGCGCCTTCTCGCGGGTTTCGATCTCGTCGTTGGGTCCCAAAAACAAATTCGGCTTCACCGGCATAAACTCACCCTTGTCCCGCTTTGCGGGACGATATAGCACCGGGCCTTCGTGGAAAGTGAGCACAGCTTGCATGGCTGAAGTGCGAAGCTGCTCCAAGCGCGGTTCCGGCGCGGAACGGATGGGAAACAGCAGCGAGTCGCCAGGATAAATCAAGTTGATGTCGGCGATGTGCGCATTGGCTTTTTTCAGAACGGTGAGCAGGGAGTCGTTGAAAAAGCCGTAGTAGCGCAGCGCTAGATAACTCGCCGTGTCGCCGCGACGGACGGTGAACTTTTTGTGGGAAATCTGCACCGACGCGGAGAAGATAAATGGAAGTAGTGCGAGGCTCGTGATGACGAGCATACGGGTGAACGAATTCGACAGTTTGAGCGGCATAATTCAAATGTCAATATTGACGATCTAGTGATTAAAGCAATCCCATCTCAAAGAGAAAGCGAGATGGCTCTTTGGGCCACCCCTTATATTTTTTTGCATAACTCAAAGTCAGCGTTTTCATGGTTCGAGTTATTGCAACGAAACAATTGCGCCGTTCCTCCTCCATCTCCAGACTTTTGTCTCCTTTTTTTTTGCTTTGAAAAGAAGGCAACTCATCTTCAACGAGTCCGACGATGTAAACATGATCAAATTCCTTGCCCTTGGCGCTATGGATTGTCATAAGAATAACGGTATTCGGCTTTGGGACCGGTTCCTTTGATCGCATTTGCAGTTCTTGCAGGAAGGTCTCCAAAGTAACTTCTTCTCCGAAAATCCGTTTGATTTCTCCCATTAATTCTTCCCAAACCAATCGCTCCTCTTCATAACGAGCAAAGGTTTCCCTGGAAGGATCACTTCCTGTATGACGCTGAAGTTGTATCAGTTCGGAAAACCAAGCGAGCGCAGCTCTGCTGAACGCCTGGAAATCTCGGCTCCTCGCTAAAGTGCGTGACGTCTCGCTGACAATTTCTCTCACCAAGTCGTTTGTAGCCTTTTGACTTGCCAACCTGATCCAGTTTTGCAAATAGCCAATTGGCGACGCTTGGGCTTGCGAGATAACATCTTCCGCATTAATTTCAACCTGAGTGAGTTGAGCGAACGAGCCGCACACAGCTTCCAAATAACTGCGATTTTGCCCGTCATTAGCAAGACGCAAAATCGAGTGCAGCCAAATAAAAGGAGTGCTTTCAAACTCATCTTTCCTTTGAGAGATGGCGGCAGGCAATCCTTCCTTTTGCAATGCCATCTCAACACCATCGAGCAGCCTGCGATTTCGTCCCAATATAACGACCGAGCCAAGATGATTGGAATGAAGCTCTTTAATATCCTTTGCGACTCCGGCTGCTTCAGCTTCAAAGTCGGAAAAGCAGGGCAGCAAACGCACGGTGTCTTTGCCGAGGCTGGGACGAAAGGCCTCAAGCGGTTTCTTGTCAGTTGTTCGCAGAAAGTTGTGGCGGATGAGATTATTCGCCAGTTCCACAATCTCGGAAGGGCACCTATAATTCATCGGCAACTGAATGACCGTCGGCAAATAATCTTTGATAAGCTCTTTAAGACGTTCGTGGCTCGCTCCGTTCCACTGATAAATGATCTGGTCATCGTCAGCAACGACGAAGAGATTGCGGTGTTGATCTCCAGTAAGGGCACGGATAAGGCCGTATTGCGCCTGATTCGTGTCTTGAAACTCATCTATGCAAATGTACGGATAGACGATCCGATAACGTTTAGCAAAAGCGGGAAACTTCGTAAACAATTGATAGGTCTTGAGAATCAACGAATTAAAATCGAGGGCGTTGCGTTTACATAACTCCGCCTCGTAGGCAGGATAAACAGCAGCCATTCTCTCCCCAAATTCTTTATCTTTAAATACTTTGCAGCATTGCTCAGGAAAAACAAGAAGTGATTTAAGACGTAGTATAACCGGCAACGTTTTTTTGTCGAGGTCGCTAACGATATCAATTACTTTCTTGGCATTTTCCACTGCGTCATTTAATATAGCCTGCAAATCAACGTCCTGCGAATAGATATGGAAGTTAGGGTTAATGCCCAAGTGCGTCCCGTGTTGGCGCAAGACATCTGCACAGAAGGAATGGAAGGTACCCAAAAAAAGACGGCCTTCTTGTTCTGGAACAAAGTTAGTAACACGGCTTCGCATCTCATCGGCGGCCTTGTTGGTGAAGGTCAAACCCAGAATGCGAAAATTCTTGTCACGACTCGATTCAAGAATCCGAGCTATACGACAAGTCAGAACTTTGGTTTTGCCCGAGCCTGGCCCTGCTAATACCAAGAGAGGGCCTTCGCCCCATTCAGCCGCCTTTTTCTGAATAGGGAACAACTTCTCCCACTCTGTAAGAAATTCCTTGGTAGTCATGATGTGGCCTTTGCTATTGTATCTTGAATAACCTCAGCAAAAAACGGCGGAACCCGTGTTGCGTCTGCACCGATACTTCGAAGTTTTTCAGCCAAAGCCATGGCGTAGCCTGTTTTATCTGTTTTAATCTTTGAAACAAATTCATCTTCAAATCCTGCCTCGCCCTGCTTCTTAACCAAGCTCACCTTGCGCTCGGCAAGAATTTCTATGTATTCTTGTGCAAAGCCGTTTTTTATAAGAAACATTTCAAGATCCATGCCGTTTTCCGGAAGTGGTCGTGCAAGCTTTTTGATTTCGTCAGGCGATAGGCCACGATCTTCAACTTGTTTGATAAACTTCTTTCCCTCGTCGTCGTTATCACAGACCATTATCCACGGTATCTCAAAAGTTCGTGCCAGGCCAATAAACGCACCTGGTGAACCGTTGTTTTGAAAGTCGATTACCGTGACGCCAAATTGATCCAGTGGCTTTTCCAACAATTCTGCAAAATAGCGTAACAGCAGATATTCACTTTGACCTTCGCAAAGAAGCCATGCGCGAGCAAAAAGCACTTCTCCTCGCATGCGCTTGGCGTAAGTGTCAAGGTCGGCAAGATCGCTGTCGCTTAGGTATATTTGCGATTCGTTATAAAGCTGCTTCAGTTGAGCATGGACATCAGCTTGCTTTGGATAGATGGTGAGCAGCTTTCGATATTCCTTCTCTTCCATTTTGCCATTGACGGAGAGCGTGGAAGTGCCCACGTGATAATCAAATTTCGGTGTGTTATTCGCACAAAACTCTAATAATTCAGGCGTGTTTGGCGCTTGGGCAGAAAACGAACGTTTCACGTACAGAACTTTGGAAAATGGGCCATTCCGGCGGAACATCCGAATTTGTGTGAACGGGATTTCCTGAATGAAATAGGGTGAGTGGCTTGAGACAAATTTCTGGCTTTTGACTTCACCTAAATTCGCCGCAAGAGCGCGCGTCGCTTGGGGATGGAGATGCGCTTCCGGCTCTTCTAAAGCCAAAATGGCCTCGGTCTCCGGCTGAAACGTCGGTTTGAGAAGCACATCGATGTAAGCTTGGAAGAGAAAAAGAACCGCCAAGCTCTGCATACCTTGTCCATGCCGGGAAAGTGGAAAATCGACTTCACCGCCCTGGGCTTTAATGACGACCTCCGATTTCGACATCAAATCCCAAGGCTTGAGCGGTAACGCCTGGATGGAAGTCTTTTGCCCGGCTCCCAGTGCCATAATTTTTTGAATTTTGTCTAAAGTTGCTCTGACTTGTTCAAGCCTTGGGTCTGCTTTCAGCAAATCAGCGTTAAGCTTCAATAACTCCTCGCTGAGGGTCTTTCTTTGTTCTTCGCTAATCTTGAGATCGCGTAGTATTCGCCCCCAAAACTGTGAACGTGGTGAGAATTCATCATCTGAGTCGCGGAGAGCAGACAAATAAAACAGCCGAATATAAGAAAGAAATTGGGTTAAGTTCGCAGGACTGGCGCCTTTCCCTCCTAATGGCTGCCCATCCAATGTAAAAAATTCCCATTTGATGACAATCTCTTTTGCGAGTATATCGTATCTACTTGACAGCCGAAGCCCAATGGAATCCAGGTCCTTTATAGGATCCGTTTGTATAATCTCATTGAGAGCGCGACTTAAAGGGTCAGGCCACTCATCAGGTTTATCCTCTCGGAACCATAGTTCTATGACAATGCCCTCGCTCGTTTGCGGCGAATCATCAGTTTTGGATATATAGTAGTCATACTCGTCAAATGGCGTTCCGCGGCCTGATTGGTTGCGAGGCAATGCAATTTTCAAGGCATCGAGCAGGGCTGTTTTGCCAGAGTTGTTTTCGCCGACCAAAATCGTTGTATCGTCAACGGGGACGGTGACGTCTACAAGACAGCGAAAGTTTTTTATCGTAATTTCTCTGAGCTTCATTTGAAATTCCCTAATTCCGTCACAGCTGTGCGCAACATTGATGGGTCGCCAACTTGCGTCCAGGCAAGGATAATCTCATTTTCATTGCGCGCCATTCGCGGAAAACCGCTGGCGCGCTTGGCGCTGGATTGGGCGACGATTTGCGTTTCGCTGCGCCAGCCATCGGCGCGAATGCGGCGCACGCGAATCTCGCCGTCACTTTCCATCTGTTCCATCCAACTGACGAGCGCTGAGTTGTCCGGCAATAAAATCAAATCGACGCGGCCAATTGGGTCGCTACCACCGACCTCGAACGGTTGGCCGAAGGTGGCGCCTTCATCAGTTGAGAAAGCCACGCGGATATGCGGCGTATCTTGCGCCGCCGTGTACCAAGCCACTGCCACGAACGCGCCATTGGCAGCGATGGCCGGGCCGTTGACGGGACAGCCGTGATGCTCCCAGTTATCGGCGTGCAAAATTTTTGGCTCGGTCCAACTGCCATCGTGAAAACGCACGATGCCGATGTCGCGGATTTCCTGCACGGAGCGATCGCGATAAACAACCACGGCGCCATTCGACGTCAGTGCGGCGTCGGTTTGGCAGCATTCACACACGCGCGCATCGAGAAGCGCTTCGTCGTGCATCTCGCCGTTTTTGTCCATCGTGGCACAACGCAGCGTCATTTCTTCCGTTGGCGCGGCGGCTTCATGATGGCCGTTCGACGATTTGGCGAAGTTGCGGCCATCCAACCACACGACAAGCGCTCGATCATCCTGCCACGGCAGCATGGAAACGAAGCCGTGCTCGGTTGGCGTGCCGTCGCGATGCGGCACAATGGCATTGCCCCAATTTTTGCCGGCATCTTTTGAGAGCGTGATGCTCACATTATACGCATAAGCGTCCTCGCCGGATTTCGCCAGCCAATGGGCGGCCAGCGCACCATCCGCAAACTCAACGAGCGAGGGAAAATCCGCCCAGTTGACAAACCAGTTATTACCTTCGGCAATCGTTTGCGGAGTTGACCAGCCCTCATTTGTATAAACGGCAAACCGCAAAGCGTGGCGCTTATCACCGAGTCGCTCGGTCCAACTTAAAAAAATCCGGCCGTCGTTGGCAACAAAAAGATTCGGGGTATTGCTGCCGAGACCGGCGGGAGAAGCGATCTCGCGCCATGACAAGGCATGATAGCTGTCACCCGACTTCTTGCTACAACCCCAAAGGATGATGAGGAGAAGGCCGAGGCATTGGGCTTTCATCTGATCAGGTTTTGATTATGCCTAATAAATTTTGGAACCACTTAGCGATTTCAGAAATGCTGCGGGGCGTGATGCTGTCCCCTCGGGACTGGCGAAGGTTTTCTTCAGCAATTGAAATCAGTGTTTTGCTAGTAATTCAAATAATTCGCGGTTTTGAGCAATTAACTGGCGGGCAAACGGAACCGCACTTTCGGCAAAGCGGCTACCGTTTTTTGAATCTCGTTGCGTCAGGCAAATTTCCCAAACGGCTACGGCTATGGCGTTGAGTTCGTTTTCTGGAATCTGGCGCTCTCGGAATTGATTTGCCAAGGTGTCAGGCAATTCGATAGTAAGAGTCATCATTTTATCCTTAAATTAGCTTACCTGAGTCAGGTTTATTTAATCTAACATACTCGCAATTAATTTACATCATTTTCATCGAAATCGCAAGCTTAAGGTTGATCAATCAGCTCAAGAAGGCGTTGGATGCGTCGGTCACTATTGGGATCAAGCCCGGCGGTCAACGCTGGTTATCCCGTTCTTCGGCCCAGATTCGCTACACGCGGCGCTGATTTTACAACTGTTTTCTATTCGATTTTCAGCTTGACCCACAACGGCAAATGATCGCTCGCCTGGCTGTCTTTAAAGGTTCCAACGCTGAGCGCGCGCATGCCGCGGGCAAAAACGTGATCCAAAGTTTGGTTGAACGGCTTCAGCTTGTTCGTCGGCCCTGAGC
>JBOHQZ010000006.1:0-24022 GCA_050732275.1 bacterium | reverse complement strand
CGATCCATTCGCGATCCTGGGAATGCACGCGGTGGATTTGAACGGCAAATCCGGCATCGCGGTGCGCGCATTTTTGCCGGAAGCCCAATTTGCCCAGGTTGTTGAGCTGGATAAGCGTGAACAACTTCACCCGCTGACAAAAATCGAAGACTCGGAATTTTTTGAGGCGGTTTTTCCGGACCGGCAGGAATTGTTTCGCTATCAACTCGAGATCACCGATTTTTCCGGGCGCCTCCGGCGCTTTGACGATCCCTACAGTTTCATGCCCGTGCTCGGCGATCTCGATCTCCATCTCTTTGGTGAAGGCAACCATCTCGAAATCTATGAGAAGCTTGGCAGCCACGTGATGACCATTGGTGAGGTGCGAGGCGTTTATTTTGCCGTTTGGGCGCCGAACGCGCGGCGAGTTAGTGTGATCGGCAATTTCAATCAATGGGACGGCCGCCGGCATCCCATGCGCATGCACCCCGGCGCCGGTGTCTGGGAAATTTTCATCCCCGGACTCGGCGAAGGAGAAATTTACAAATACGAGATTAAAACCCGGCACGGGCTGCTGCGAACCAAAACCGATCCCTATGCGTTTCGCATGGAATTGCGGCCCAACAACGCCGCGGTGGTGCAGCGCCTCGATCATCTCACCTGGCACGACGAGGCGTGGATGGCGCAGCGGCGCAACACCAACTTGCTCGAGAAGCCGATGGCGATTTATGAAGTACAGCTCGGCTCGTGGCGCCGCAAGATGGAAGAGAATAACCGCTATTTGAATTATCGCGAGCTGGCGCACGAGTTGGCGCCGTATGTCAAGGAAATGGGTTTCACGCATGTCGAGCTGATGCCGGTGATGGAGTATCCGTATGATCCCTCGTGGGGTTATCAAGTGACCGGATATTACGCGCCCACTGCGCGCTACGGCGCGCCGGAAGATTTTGCCTATTTCGTCGATTATTTGCACCAACACGACATCGGCGTGATTTTAGATTGGGTGCCGGCGCATTTTCCGCGCGATGATTATGCCCTGCGCCTGTTCGATGGCACGGCGCTGTACGAGCATGCCGATCCGCGCTTGGGCGAGCATCCGGATTGGGGCACGCTGGTCTTCAACTATGGCCGGCACGAGGTGCGCAATTTTCTCATCGCCAACGCGCTGTTCTGGTTCGAGAAATATCACGTCGATGGCCTGCGCGTGGATGCCGTGGCCTCGATGCTGTATCTCGATTACTCGCGAAAACAAGGCGAGTGGCTGCCGAACAAGTATGGTGGCCGGGAGAATTTGGAAGCGATAGATTTTCTCCATCAGCTCAACAATGTGGTACACGAACGTTTTCCCGGCGCAACGATGATCGCCGAAGAGTCAACCGCGTGGCCGGCGGTGTCGCGACCGACGCATCTTGGCGGCCTCGGCTTTACGTTTAAATGGAACATGGGGTGGATGAACGATTTTCTTCGCTACATGAAAGAAGACCCCATCCATCGCAAGTATCATCAACATCTGGTCACCTTCTCGATGATCTATGCGTTTACGGAAAATTTTATTCTCGTGATCTCGCACGACGAAGTGGTACACGGCAAGCGCGCGTTGCTCGATAAAATGCCGGGCGATCTCTGGCAGCGTTTCGCCAACTTGCGCGCGGCACTGGGTTACATGTACGGACATCCCGGCAAGAAACTGCTGTTCATGGGCGGCGAGTTCGGCCAGTGGTGGGAGTGGAATCATGCCGAGAGCATTCATTGGCATTTGCTCGAGCACGAGTCACACCGGCAACTGCAAAAGTTCGTGAAAGATCTCAACCAGCTTTACCGCAACGAACCAGCGCTTTACGAAGTGGATTACACTTGGGAAGGTTTTCAGTGGATCGATTTTCAGGATCAGGACGCCAGTTTGATTTCATTTTTACGGCGCGGCAAAAATCCGGACGACGTTTTGGTTTTTGCCTGCAATTTCACCCCGATCCCGCGCACCAACTATCGCATCGGCCTGCCGCTCCCCGGTTTCTATCAAGAAATCTTGAACAGCGATTCCGAGCATTATGGCGGCAGCAACATGGGCAACAGCGGCGGCGTCACTGCGGATGAGGTGCCTTCGCACAATCAACTTTATTCCGCCAAGATCACCTTTCCGCCTTTGGCAGTGGTGGTGTTTAAAAGAACTGCGGCTTGATTTTTAGTTTCGGTTTGTGTCGTCGTTTACCGTTTCTGGTTGTTTTTGCGTCGCTGATAAAGCCGCTCAGTGAAACCGCCTTCTTTTTCGAAGGCCGCGGCCTGGGCGGCAAGTTGGCGGTTTAAAAGAGAGACAGCCACACCAATTAGAACCAACGCAGCGTTAGCCGCAATCTCAGAATAGTTGGCTTTCATGGACTCTGTGGACTGTCAATAAATATCTTTTACCCAGATGGCCACCTCATCCGCGGTGGCGCAGCGTCTATCAATGAGTCTTTGGCGGCGTGGGTCGCCCGGCGCCCACAACTCTAATCCCCTCTGCCTCAAAAAATCATCATAATCTAGCCGCAGCTCCTCCAGGCTGGCACGTGCCACGTTCGTCAGTTTTAGTTCCATTTTTTTTGAGGTGCCGGATACCTGGCTGCCCTCAGCGATGTTTTGCACACCAGATCGTGCCGCCTGCACCATCTGGTCGTGCGTGCGGCTCCGTTTGTCGATGTAGCGATCACAGAAGCGCACCGTCACGTCATAGACCAACTGCGCGATCTGGAAACTTTTCAGTTTTCGATAGCCACCGTGTTTGAGAATCAAGGGCTCTTGTTCAGCCATTGCACGCTCCTTGCGACACTCAGCGATGGGAAGGTTCTGCAATTCCCTCAATCATTTTATTAAATCCGCTTTCAATGACTCGTCGCTTGTTCTTGTTCCATAGCTCGCGTTTTGGGGGTGGAACGCCCGTGTTCAAGCAAGCCTCTTTAGTGCAGAAAAGTAAATAAATCTTGGCAAAAAAAATCAAGGCCGATTTTCGGCCATGGGTGGAGGTGAAAGCATCCCGGTGCAGTAAAATTTGATTGACTTTTAGCGCATAAGAGGTTATTCTATTACTCGCGGTTTAAGATTTAGCGCTGGGAAAAAAATTATCCGCCGAACATCACCGAAGTCACCGAGTGTCGCCGAATAAAACTCTTTTCGGCGAATCTCGGTGTATTCGGTGTTTATCGGCGGGAGATTTTTTCTGCACAAATTTCACTTTAAGGTGCACGGATTGTGAGTAATCTCTTCTGGGATGTCACTATCATCGTTTTATATTTCATCACTATCATCGGTCTCGGCTTGTACATGGGCCGCCGCGAAGAGAGCATGGAAGACTTTGCGCTCGGCGGCCGCAAAATCCCCTGGTGGGCGGTGCTGGCCTCAATCATCGCGGCGGAGACGAGCGCTGCCACGTTTCTCGGCATTCCGGCGGAAGGGTACCGCATGCAAAGCGCGCTTTACGTGCAGTTGATGCTCGGCACGATTCTGGCGCGTTTTATCATTGCCTATCTTTTTATCAAGCCGTACTATCATTATCGTGTCTACACTGTTTACGAGTTTCTGGAAAAGCGTTTTGGGGAAAAGTCGCGAGTCGCCGGCAGCGTGATCTTTCTGATCACCCGCGTGCTGGCCAGCGGCGTGCGGGTTTATATCGCCGCCGTGGTTTTGGTCGTCGCGTGGAAATTTCTGACCGGCGCCTCACCGACTCTGGAGCAGTACATCGTCGCCATCAGCATCTTGACGCTGTTGACCTGCGTTTACACGATGATGGGCGGCATCAAGGCGGTGATCTGGACGGATCTCATTCAAGCCAGCGTCATGTTCGGCGGCGCGCTGGTGTCGCTCGTCGTCATCGCCTATCTCATCCCCGGCGGCTGGGAAGGCATCAAAGCCGGCACGAATAACTTTGCCAACTTCAAAATTTTTTCCACCGGCCTGCGCGAAGAGCAAACCCTTTATGGCGCGGTGATGAGCATTTTGAGCCAGGAGTACACCATCTGGGCGGCGCTGCTCGGCTACGTTTTTCTTGTCATGTCCACGCACGGAACCGACCAGGACATGGTGCAGCGCATGCTGACGGCAACCGACTATAAGCGCAGCCGGTTATCTCTCATTCTCTCAGGTGTCGCGGATGTGCCGATTGCGCTGGCGTTCGTCACGATCGGCATTTTTCTATATGCCTATTTTCAAATCGTTCCGGACGCAAATTTGCCCCGCGGCGAAAACAACCAGGTGGTGGCGAACGAAGTTTTTGCCTATTTCATTATCAATAAAATGCCCGTCGGGCTGCGCGGCTTGATCATCGCCGGCGTGTTCGCCACGGCCATGGGCTCGCTCAGCGCCGCGCTCAACGCCCTCGCCACGAGCTGCGTGAAGGATTTTTATGCGCCGTATTTCAAGAAAAATGCCGGAGACAAGCACTACGTTTTTGCCGCTCGCGTCTTCACGTTTGCTTTTGCAATTTTAATGATCATCGTGGCCTCGCTCTCGGCTTATTCGGTCTTGCACAATCCCAAACTCACCATCATTCCGATTGCCTTGGGCATTCTCGGCTATACTTATGGCTCCCTGCTCGGCATGTTTCTCATCGGCATGTTGACGAAAACGCGCGGGAACGATTTCGGCAATCTCATTGCGATCGTTTGCGGTTTTCTCACCGTGCTCGTTTTGAGCGGCAGGGCCAGTACGCTCCTGGGTTGGCTCGGGCTGGCGCCGCTGCCGATTCCCCAAATTGCTTTTACGTGGTATGTCATGTTTGGCAGTATTGTGACTTTTTTAGTCGGTTTGATGTTTCGGACGAAAACGAGTTCGTAGTAGCGCCTTCAGGCGCCGGGCCTTGAAACTAGAGAATCCTTCAATAACGTAACAGAATTTTGTGTTAACCCAAAGCTTTTACGCCTGAAGGCGTCACTACAAGCGTCTTAAATATGCAGTGCTTTTTTAGATTGGAAATTCATGAACGAGATTCTGATTGCCGTAGTTTTAGGAATTGTCGAAGGTTTGACGGAATTTCTGCCGGTCAGCTCGACCGGACATTTGATTTTGGTAGCAAATTGGCTAAACTTCACCGGCGCGAAAGCAAATGCTTTCAACATATTCATTCAACTCGGGGCCATCTTTGCTGTGATCGGATATTTTCGGCAGCGTCTTTGGCGTGTTGTGACGGCGGTTCTTGGTAAGCCCGTGGCCGGCCATCCGAACGGACTGATGCCGGCAGAGGCACGCCGTTTTTTATTGGCGGTGATCCTTGCCTTCATTCCCGCTGCAGTGTTCGGTTTATTATTTGAAGACATGATCGACGCGCTGTTCAACCCCAAATCGGTTGCTGCGGCGCTGATCGTTGGCGGCGTCGCCATATTGATCATCGAGCAATTCCGGCCGCGTCCAAAAACGGAAATCGCCGAAACGCTCACTTTGTCACAAGCTCTCTGGATCGGCATCGCGCAATGCGCGGCGCTGATTCCCGGCGTTTCGCGATCCGCCGCGACCATTATGGGCGGCCTTTTGGCCGGGTTGACCCACGCCGCCGCGGCGGAGTTTTCCTTCTTTCTGTCGATTCCGACTTTGGCTGCCGCGAGCCTGTATAAGCTTCTGCAAATCGCGCCGCAGCTTTCCGCCGATGACGTAACGATCTTCGCGACGGGATTCATCGTCTCGATGATCGTCGCCTGGGTGGTCATCGCCGGATTTATGGCGTTCATCAAGCGCCACAGCTTCAGAGTGTTTGCCTGGTACCGCATTGTTTTCGGTTTCGTTATTTTGCTGATGATGCTGTTTGGGGTGGAGATAAAAATCAGCGAATAAACAATGGAGAGTTAATGAATCGTCAAATTTGGGGCATTGCCCTTTTTGTCTTGGGGAGCTTGGTCGTTGCCGACGGTTTGCTCGGTTTCGTGCAGCAACATACCAGCCCTACGCGCTGGCTTTATGTCGGGCTTGGCGCTGTGCTCGTGGTGCGCGGGCTTTACGTGTGGTGGCCCTTTCATAAGCAAAACAAAGATTGATCGTTAGTTCTTTGCCGCAAACGCCGCACTCTGCTGGTATAATAAGCAGAACTCATGAATAATTCGCGGTGGGTGCATGGCTATTTTTCAGGACGTTGGTTGGATCGAGGCTGTCGCGGGAGCAGCGCTATTATTTTTTTTGATAGATCGTCAGGGGTGGCTGGCCTTTGGTTGGCCGGTGAGCATTTCGCCGCTTTTCCTGTCTTGGGGCGAAGTGCCGCGCTATCTCAAAAAAGTCAATCAAGAATTTGGTTTTCTGAATGCGCTCGGGCTTGGGCGGCAAATCGCCATTTATTTGTTAAGCTCCAACTCCGGCGCGGAAAAACCCAACGCTGCCGCAGAGCCGGCGCGCCGGGAAAAATTGTCTGACAAGGCTTTCGACGTCGAGCAAATCATGCAGCGGGTGCTGAACGAGAAGAAAACCCTGCTCATGATCGGGGCGCCGACTTCCGGCAAGACGACGTTGTTGCAGGTGCTGGCCGTGCGCTCCACCGACCGTGAAGGATGCCGGCGTTATGGGTTTGCCGCACCGCGCATTCCTTTTTATGTTCCCGCCAAAGAAATCGATTTTGAGCTGCCGTTTCTCGCGGCCGTGCAACAAGCGCTGTCGCAGACGAGCTGCCCCATTTCTCCCAAAGGCTTGAAACGAGCCATCCGCGCGCGCCGCGCGCTTTTTCTTTTTGATGGATTGGACGAGATTCCCGCCGGTGGCCGCCGCCGCAAAGCCTGCACGTGGATTGAAACCGCGCAGCAATGGTGTGGGGGAGAGGTGCCCTTCATTGTGACTTGCCGGGCCGCCGAAGTTTTTGAAGACGTGCAATTCAAAATTCCCCACCTCACCGTTGCCATCCGCAATTTTGCGCTTTTGCAATATCGCAGCCTGCGTGCCGTTAGCGAGAGCCGCATGCCGCCGCACTTTTTCAATGCCACCGAAGATCGGGCCGAATACGCGCTCCTCTCGCCGCCCTCGGTGCCGGTCTTTCTTCTCGGCGCCAAAAAATCCGCGCCGGCGTACTATTATTATCTCGCCAAATTTCCGGTGACGAATCTGCTTTACCGTAAATTCATCGAGGCCACGGGCCATCGGTCACCGGCATTTTGGGAAGATCCAGAATTTAACGGCGATGATTGTCCGGTGGTTGGCGTGGATTGGGAAGACGCGCAAGCGTATTGCGCCTGGTTGACGCAGCAGGAGGTGGCGGGCAGTAAAGCGCTTGAAGCGGCAAAAATAATTTATCGTTTGCCGCTCGAAGAAGAGTGGGAGTGGGCGGCGGGAGAGGGCAAGCGCAAGTATCCGTGGGGCGATAACGCCCCGCAAAACACGCACGCGAATTTTAATGGCGTTGGACAAGGCCTAGCACCGGTCCACGCCTTTCCCGGCGGCGCGACGCCGGAGGGCTTGATGGATATGGTTGGAAACGTTTGGGAATGGACATCGACGTGGCTGGATGAGCGCAAAGAGCAGCGTGTGGTTCGTGGCGGCGCCGGATTCAACGACGAGGTCGCGCTGCGCTGCGTTGCACACGATAGCAATTTCAAAAAACCGATGCGGTTCGTCGGCTTCCGCGTCACGCGCATCGTACCGGATTAGGATATTTTTAACAGTCCAGCGAAGTTTCGCCTTAAACCACAAAGAATTTCACCTACTGAATTGGAAATCCCACAGAAACAATTTTTGATTTCAATTCAGTGGGATTTCAATTTCTGTGGACGAGAATTTGTTCTGTCTCGTATGATGGCGTGTCGGTCGGGCTGAACATCTCACACCAAGCCCACGCCCCACCCACCACTCCTCCGTTCCTGTGCTATACGCGCTGGTACAGGCTTTAATCTGCTGCCGCGCGTGCGGCTCGTCTCGGCATAGTCAAATATTTGGACTTGGCTAATGCCGCGAGCAGGGCGTATGGCTAGGGCGTGTTCTTTTTCATCCGTTCTGTGGCTATGGTCTATGGTCACGGAGTGGGTGGAGGACTAGGTGGACAGCAGCGATGCTCCTGATCCTTGTCCATGAGTTCGATCTCCCGCTTCAGGCGTTCGTTTTCGAGCCTCTTGCGCTCCAGATCCAGTTCAATCTCTCTCTGCAACGTTGGCTCGCAGACATCACAATCGTCCAGGCAGCCCTTAACGATCACACCCGCCGTTGGCAGCGCAGTCTTGCGCTCGTAACCGAATTCTTCCTGTATACGCTTGGTGACCGGGCCGCCGACCTTTTCGATCAGCCCTGCCTCGACGAGTTGCTTGTCCACTTCTGTCAACGCCGCGTCACGCGTGGCCTTGGGCAGTGGATCCTTCGTGCCCAGTTCGGTCGCCAGTGTGGCAACAGCCGTCGGCGCGAACAACAAGCGGCCAACAGCGACGCCTCCACCGCTGAGCGCCTGCGCGTACTGCCCCTCGCTCTGCAAACCCCGCGCTTCCACCTCCAACCGCGCCTTGTTTGTGGCCGGTACCTCTTGGTGGATTGACGAGATCTGCCCGATCGCACGAATCGGATTC
The DNA here is from genome assembly GCA_050732275.1 of bacterium. GTDB lineage: Bacteria > Zhuqueibacterota > Zhuqueibacteria > Zhuqueibacterales > Zhuqueibacteraceae > Zhuqueibacter. The sequence goes on along the minus strand of JBOHQZ010000006.1, from coordinate 15,554 downwards.
GCCGGGACGGGCATCGAGGCCACCGGATCAATCACGCGGCGCTCGATGGACACCAATTCGAGCTTGGTGGTCTCAGTCTTGTTGATGCGATAAAAGAGAAATGTGACGGCGTGACATTTGTTCAGGTTGCTAAAAACGCGCGAGGAAGACTCAAAGTGCTCTTCGGACTCGCCCTCCTTGTGAGTGCGAGAAGAAACCTCGCCGACGGAAAGCGTGTGCGCTTTGCGCGTGGCCTCGACGGATTGATGATCGGACATTTCGGCGTGGGCGCGATGCTCGCGCAAATAGTCGCTGGCTGATTGGGCATTGTGACTGCCGCGCGCATTCGTGTCGGCGCTGACGGAAAAGAAGCCGAGGCCGCCGCTGGCATCGCCGTGAAAATCCCATGAGCCGCTTGACGAGGCGCGATTCTGGCCGCGATCCAAAATGTTCTCGTCGATCATGAAGGTGCGCAACGCCGACATGCGATACTGCTCCTCAGACATCTGCTCGCTGCGATAACTGAGGTTCGTCTCGCTGTCGAAACTGAATCGGCTACGGCGGTCCGTCGTGGTGAGACGCACCTTTTCGCCCGGCAGCAGCGTGGTCGTGTACACCAGATCGCCCAACGCGAGCGGGCCTGAGCAGCGCGTAAAGCGCGTATGAAAGATCACTTCGACCCTGACCGGCTGCCCGTTTTCCGCACGCACTTTGGTCGGAAAGACTAACCGACGTCGCATGTCAATCACGTCGCACACCGGCTCCGTTTCCAAAGGCGGACAGCATGGGATGTCCTCGAATTTTGTTAGCTTGTTTGTTGTTTCCATTTTGGTAGTTCCTTTCTCGTGATGTTAATGTTTTGGACCATGAAAGCAGGACAAATTGCCTTTCTGTTTTGCCTCTGGACTTGACAGAAATACCCAAACGATGGCGCTTGATATTTTTCACCGCCGCTTGGCCTTGCTACGGCGGAGCAGCACGATCGGCAACAGGAAGAAAGCAACGTTGATTGGAATTTGCACGGCTAATCGTATGGATCTGTCAAGTCCATCAATTGCAACGGCGCACTGGCCGCAACAGCCGGCCTTGTCGCGCGGATCAGCTTCAGAAGTGATCTTGAAAGCAAAGGTTGGGCTAATCGCGCGGTTGCCGTCACCATCCGTCGCCGTTACAGCATATTCAATCGTCGTGTTCACGGGTTGACCCGGAATGTCGGCAATGTAGGCATCATCGGCGTCTGCTGCCATCTGCAATGAATCAGCAACCGTTCCATTCAGTTTGTAAATGAGACGTACACTCGTCAAACTGGCGTCATCAATCACGGCGGTGCTCACCGGATAAGGTTTTGCCGTATCGGCCGTGGTGCCTTCGCCGCGGCTGTCGAGGAACTTGACGGCCATTAGCTTCACCTGCCAATTGACGCCTACAACACCTTTTCCGTTGTTGCCCACCGCTCCGACGGTGCCCGCCACGTGGGTGCCGTGGCCTTGATCGTCATAAGGATCTTTGTTCTTGAAAACAAAATTCCAGCCTCTAAAATCATCCACGTAGCCGTTGCCATCGTCGTCGATTCGGTTGTTCGCTTGTCGCCGCTCTCATCGGGATTTTGCCAGATATTGTCTTTCAAATCTTCATGATCGTAGCCAATTCCTGTATCGATGATGCCAACGATTATATCGCGGCTGCCCGTGGTGATGGCCCACGCCTCTGGCGCATCGATGTCCTTGTCGTCAGCCTGATGAAGATTCCACAGCTCGTTGAAGCGTGGATCGTTTGGAATGACGGGTGGGATTTGCAGCATTTCCAGTGCATAGACTCGGTAGTTGGGCTCCGCATATTCCACATTGGACTGTGCCTGGCACACCCTGAGCACCTCTTCAAGCTTTTTTCCTGAAGCGACCTTGCCGACCAAAAAGGGAAGGTTCGGCGACGATTGGATGTTGACCACGCCGGCGCTTGCCAGGCTGGATATCACCATCGTCTGCGGCGTGTCGCTTTTATACTTGACGATAACTTCCCCCGGCACGACGCGTGGCTTGTTTCGAATCGAAACTTGCGCCGGCATTTCAACGACGCCGCAAGCTATGGCAATAGCCACGATCACAACATGGAGCAAACTTTTCATAATTTGGTCATCCGGTTTGGGGTTTCCAACTAACTATACAAATCAAAAACGCAAAATGTATCATTTCACTCCAATATTTTTTCGAATTCGACGAAACAAGCGCTCCCGACGCAATTTGGCCGCCGCAGGAGAAATCTCCAAGACCTGCGCCACCTCTTTGTCCCGGCCACAATTCAGCCACGCTTCGAGCAACTGTTTCTCTTTTGGCTTGAGCCGGCACAAAACCTCGGCAAGCCGGCCGGAAAAATTATCCCACCACAAACTGGTGCCATTTATCGAGGGTCCGCCATTTTTTTCTTCACAGGTGAGCAAGCAAGGCCGACCATTCCGCGTCGAATGAAAATCTCCGGACGTTTCATCCTCGCAGCGAAAAACCACGCGCCGGTGGTATCTTCGCCATTGGGCGCAGTAATTGGAAAACAAATGCCCCACGATCAGCCCTAAAAAAGTCTTGAATGAGGCGGATGGTCGACGAGAATAGTCAGGTTGATACCGCTGCACGGTGGTATGAAAAGCGAAATACAACTCTTGCAGGGCATCGGCGATCTCATGCGACGGCAGGTGATGACGTTGATTTTGTTTGTGCAGGATTTTTTGTACGAAATCATAATAGCGGTGCCAAAGCAAATCCCTTGAAGCCAAGCATCCCCGCTGCGCATTTCTGCAGAGAACCTCGTCGGAACAATCAACGAGCTTGATGGCATAGATACCAGGCGGCATTGATTGTTGTTCCGAAATTTCCTGGGGAATCCCCAAGAGAAAGTTCGGCGATGGCGTGATGGTAGGCGCAATCATCCCCGTCTCCGTGACGTAAAAATACCCTATAATCGAATTACCTGGAGTCGATAAAAATTCGACCTCGTAATGCCTCAAAAGACTGAGTGCAAATTGTCTGTCTGATTATAAAGACACAAAAGGCGGGTACTTTTCCCCGGTTCTTGTTAAAAAATGTGTGCCAGAAGCTTGGGAGGGTAAAACGAGCCAAGTCCAAATTTCGTAGTAAGCGGTTGAACAAATAATTGCAACAAAGATGACACGTCTATCCGTTCAATCCCTTACCGGAATCAAACTTTATCAATAACCAAACAAAAATTGCTTTCACCGCAGCAACCGGTCCCGCTCCTTATTCCACTTCACCCAATCCAATTGCGCTTCCGCCGTGCTGTCAATTTTTGTTTTGGCATAACGTCCATTGTTGCGCACTTCCATCTGATAACCTTCGACCAAGCGCACCCATTGCTCGAGCGAGACTTGAAAGGGGCCGGGCACTTGGGTAGGGCCGGGAACTTGCACGGGTGGGCCAGGCGGCCGTTGCTGTTGCAATTGCTGTCGCAAATCTTGCGTCGGACCGACGTCAACCTGCCCATCGTACACCGCCACGCGCGTGGTGCTGTCCGCTTCCATGCGGTAAATCGTGCCGCGCACCGCGCAGACCGCGGTCGGTGATTTGACCGAAAATTGATCTTTGGGATTTACCCACTTGGTGACGACTGCCCAAATTTTTCCAATACTGAGGCCGGCCTCGACTTGCCGGGTTGATTTGGAGAGATTCGACTGCTGAAAATCAAACTCCGAATTTTCGCCCATGCGAATGATGCTGCCGTCGTTGAGCTTGATTTCGCAGCGCGTCTCTTTGGCGGTTTTGATCCGATCCCCGCGCCGTATGTCCATTTTCAATCTGACCGGAAACCATTTGGCATCGCTCGTGTGGCGAATCGTCACTTCGAATTCCTTGCCAAGAATAAAGTTGATTTTGCCAATGGTGGTCGTCGAAGTCGTAGACTGCGATCCGATGGAGCCGAAAGCGGCGAGAATGACAGTAACTGTTGTGAAACCGGATAAGAAAATCTTCCTGAATAGAAGCATCGAAGTTATCTTTCAAAAGATGTATCGCGAGAAGCGTTTATCTGTTATCTGAGTGAAGGGTTGATTTTAGCGTGATATTCACGCAGGCCGTTTCGTAATTGCGTACGCAAAGGTTCTTGATGGTATTTTTCAATTTGTGAGATGATGCTTTGGGCTCGTGCGAGATCAAGTTGGCAGTCGATATGATTCTGAAATTCCGCCGAAGTGAGATCATAATCAGCGTGGTTGCGGCGCCTTCGCAAATAGCCCAACTCTTAATAATAAAACAGGCAAATTTTGCTGCGAACTTCGTTCGGCACTTCTTGAATAAATCTCAATGCATAGGCACGATATCGTTTTTCCCGTTCTTCAATTGATCCCCCAGTTTTTATATGAATTATAATCCCATCCAAGTTTGGCTCTTCCGGGTCGGGATCGAAGGCCAGATAGATTGACCGAAGATCACCGAATGACTCTTTCACCAAACGTATAGCCATTTCTAAATGCGGTACGAGCTGGTGCTTTTGGGCAAACTCCCACACTTCGTCCGAGGCTTCGAGACCTGCAACGCGGTGTTTCTTCGCCAACGACTTCCTCTTGGTTGCAGCAGGTGAAGCCGTGTAGGCTACCACAGATTCAGCGAGCTTCGACGGTCTTGACGAACGCGGCTTAGGTTCCGGGTATTTTTTTGAGCTCATGAATTGGCTTGTTGTTAAAATTTGCAGCAATCCAGTCCGGCGGACTGGGTTACAATATGCCGACCCGGCTGTGATCGCCCAGCGTCAGCTTGTAGGCCTTGGGCTTGATCGGCGAGCGCGTGATCTCGACGTTGCGTCCGATCAAGCTATCCGCGAGACGGTGGGGAATGTCAATGATTTTGCTGTTTTCCAAAACGATGCAGTGCTCCAGCTCGCTGTCCTGAACGTGGACGTGATGATAAATTGAAGTGAACGGTCCGACGTAACTATTGACCACGCGCGTCGCCTCGCCGATGATCGCCGGGCCGCGCACGCGGCTGTTGATAATCTCCGCGCCTTTCTCGATCGTAACCTTGCCTTCGATATGCGAATCGGCATCGACGTGCCCTTCAACGCGCGGCTCCAGCTCGTCGAGCACCAGGCTGTTCGCCGCCAGCATGTCGATCGGCTTGCCGGTATCGATCCACCAGCCCTCGTGAACATAAGGATAAACTCTTCGGCCGTGCGTGACGAGCCATTGGATGGCGTCCGTGATTTCCAGCTCGCCGCGCCAGGAAGGCGCAATCGCCTCGACCGCTTCAAAAATAGTATGATCGAACATGTAGACGCCGACCAGCGCCAAGTCACTCTTCGGCTCGCGCGGCTTTTCCACCAGGCGCACGATCATGCCGTTATCCAGCTCGGCGACGCCGTAATGCTGCGGCTCGGCAACTTGTTTCAGCACGATCTGCGAGTTGTATTCGCTTTGGGCAAATTGGCGAATCAACGGACTGATGCCGCCTTGAATGACGTTGTCGCCAAGAAACATCACGAAGCGCTCGCGCCCCAAAAACTCGCGCGCGATTTTAACCGCGTGCGCCAAACCGAGCGGCTTCTCTTGCGGAATATACGTCAAACGCACACTCCAGCGTTTGCCGTCGCCGGCCGCGACTTTGATTTCAGACGCCGTGTCGCCGACCACGATGCCGATATCGTCAATGCCGGCGTCGCGGATCGCCTCGATCACGCGGAACAAAACCGGCTTATTGGCAACGGGGATCAATTGTTTGGCGGAGGTGTAAGTGAGCGGATAGAGGCGCGTGCCCTTCCCGCCGCTGAGGATAAGCCCTTTCATGAAGCGATGCTCTCGTTAACACTGACCGGTCACTCAGAGTGACCGGTCAGTTTTTATGTTTCTGATCGGATGTTAGTTTTTGACTTCTTTTTTCTTGTAGTCGGTTGGAACGGCAAAAAGTCCGCTATTCAAAGAAGTGTTGCTGATTTCTGAAATTTCCGTCACGCTTTCCATGAGCACGTTGCGGCCGGAGTTATCAGCGTTGTCATCCTTTTTCATCGCTTTTTGCCCAAGCTTTTTACCAAAGCCGCCGAGCAAGCCGCCAACCGATTTTGGCTTTTCTTGCTCTTCAGGCATCGTCTCCGAGGTGCCCGCCTGCGCTTCAGAAGGCTGCGCCCAAGTCTCAAAAACGCTTTCCGTCGACAGCGGCACGCCCTGAAATTTTTTGCCTTCCTCTTCGAGTTTCTTCATCGCCTCGGCCAGTTGCGGACTGCTCTTTTCGATCATGCCAGCCCAACTGCCGCCCGGCTTCATGCCGAGCTTTTCTGCAAAGGCTTTGTGAAAGGCGATCACCTCGTCATAACCTTTCACTTCGGTTGACAGCCAATTGGTTGAAGTAATAATCATGCCGCCTTTTTCCATTTCACCGGCAGGGCCGCCCTCGGCTTGTTTTTCGCCCTTGGCCGTCATCGTAAGAATGACCTTCTCGGCATAATAGCCGGCGATGTTTTTCTTCTCGCCGGTTTTGTCAACTTTGACATCGAAAGAGACTTTGACTTCCGGCTCACTCTTTTCGTGCTCTTGCTTTTCTTCAGACTTGCCGCCCATGCTTTTGAGCATGTTGCGATAATAGTCAAAGGTCATTTCGGTATATTCTTTTTTCTTGTGGTCGATATTGATAAAGGCTTCGCGATCGAGATCTACGATGGTCGAGGTGGTGAGCTTGCCCTCTTCGTTCACATTGTCCGTGCGGGATTTATTGCCCTGGATATATTGCGTGCTGGTGACCGGTTTGTTGCCCCCGAACATTTTCATCATCGTTCCCAGCGTGCCTTTGAAAGTCAGTTTGGTGGTCGAGATGGTTTTGACGTCCGGCAGGGGAGAGGCTCCTAAAGCTAAAACACAGATGATCAAAATGCCGAATAAAGCGAACCTAGAATTTTTCATGACATATTCCTTATGTTAAAAATCCTGAATTCTGACGAGGGAAGGCGAACCAACAGCAAAAGGCAATAGCGCTTTTTCTTTTTGCCTTTTGCTGTTTGCTCTTTTGCCAACGGCTACTTCTGCCGCACGACATCGCCTTTTTGAAAATCAGTGCCGGAAATGGCTTTGCAGGTCGAGGCTTTGCCTTTGCCGCCAAAATTATTATTCACCACTTCGATCTCGCCGATCTTGGTTTCTTCGGCGCCCAAAGATTCGCCGGTATCAGGATCGGTCATTTCTTCGCCGGTGCGGAAAACCACGAAGCGCTCGCCGACTTTAACGCCGGTCTCGGAGCCGCCGTTGATGATGACCTGGCCGTCCTTCATCATCACCACTTTGGCCTCCCACACGCCCGAGCCGCCGCCTTGTTCTCCCAGCAGCTTCACGATGTCTTCAATGGCTTCGCGCGTGGCTTTGCCGACGAGTGATTCGTCAAATTTGTCTTGATTATCGAACCGGATGTCTTCCGTATCCAACGAGCCGCCGAGATTCTTTTTTTCCTTCCGGACGTTCTCCGCCTTCAAGATCTCTCCGCTCGTGGTGTTGACGAACCGCACGTCGATGCCGACGGTGGCGGATTGTTTTGAAAGCGAGGCGCCGATGCCGATCTTTTTCAAGGCGCCGCCGGTCGATTGTTTTTTATAGCCAAATTCGCTAATGGCGCCAACAATGGCGATTTCAGCGCCGAGCATTTTGCCGGCCTTCGCGGCGCTTTCCGGCGTGACCGCGCCGGACATGCCGAGCGCCTGCTCCTGCATGATTTTTTCGATTTCCTGGCGCTCGAACACGCGATAATTTCCGCTTTTGACCAAAGCCGTGGTAATCATGTCGGCCATCCCGTCGCCGGGCGGCTGCCCATTCCACCAATTCCAGCGATGCCCGGTTTTATCCTCGAAGGCAAAAACTGCTACACGCATTTTAGCCGTCTTCGCCTTTTCTTGCGCCATGGCAGTGCCAAACAAAAAAAACGAGACAGCAGAAATCAATAAGAGATTCGGGTATACACGTTTCATGGGAAAACCTCTTTTTAATAATAAAAAAATTCTTGAGCAAACAATTCGTCTCGCCGCCCAAACGGCTTAGTTTAGAAAGTCGCTTCGTCCAGGCTGCCAGTCTGGATTACATTTCTATTGCACTCCCGAAGTATCCGCCGGCGCCGTTTCCATAGACTCATTGGCAATCTTAATATCGACGCGATTGGCCGTTGCGCCGGTCACTTCCACTTCAAAAGGCGAAAGATTTTTATTGCCCAGCTCGCGCGCCAATTGCTTGGCGCTGCCAACGATCTTAACGTCGAAATTGGCATAGCCGCCGGCGGCGCTGCGCTGAAAGACTTCCTTGACGCCGCGCAGGTAGTATTTCAAAGTCGTGCTGAACTTCTGCAGTTCGTTATAATTGCGATAGCCCTGCACGCGCAGATTGACGGTGGTGGTGTTATAGAAACGCTTTTGCGCTTCAGCCGCCACTTTGGTGACGATGGTTTCAGCACACTTCTTGGCGGCTTTTTGAATGGCCAACGTGCCGCCGGTAACCTCGTCGATGTGCGGGTACGCGGCGGTTTCGCTGGCGGTGGCAATGATCTTCGCATCGTCGGCGCTGATGATGCGCGTCGTGATGTTGGCCTGGCACGATTTCATGCCGCCCATGCTGAAACCGGTGGCGACTTTGGCGATAGCTTTGCCGGTGACGATCAGCTCCGCATGTAGCGCCGCCGCAATCGCTGCTGCCGATTTCGCGTTGCCATCCAACGCGCTGAGAACGACATCGCGTTGCTGGTTCTCTTTCGCCTGCGATTGATCGACTACTTCGAAGCCCTTCGTGCGAAAGACGTCAATGATCGCCGTCTCCGCCGCGGTGAGATCAACCTCGAAATATTGCAAACGATTGGCCTCACCGATGTTTTGCTCGGCGATCATCACCATGACGCGGGGGTTCTCTTTCTCGATGAGCGCGGCGAGGGCGTCATCATCGAGCCGCAGCTCTGAAAGATTGACCGTGGCCCGTATCTGCACCTCGTAGGTGTCGATGGGAACCTTGCCTTCGCGCAGAATGTCATATTTTTTGACATACCCGGCGGACCAGGAAAGAATTCGGTCATCCACCAGTTGGTAGTTTTGTACCAACGTTTCGGATTTGATAAAAGTGCCCAGCGCTTGCTGCACCGCCTTGCGCATGGCATCGTCAATTGCTTGATCCCGCGCTGCAGCCGCATCGTTGTTCAGGATGCTTCCGACACCCACAACGGTGATCTCAGTCGCAGGCGTCGTCGCGGTCTCCTGAGCTGCCGCGGCAGCAGCCAAAATCCATAGTATCGCCAGAGCTGCGCTTTTGCTGAAAAACATTTTGCTCGGCACGGTTTGCCTCCTCATTTATTGAAAACAAAAGACAAAAAGCAAACAGCAAAAGGCAAAGAGCAAAACTTCTTATTTGCTTCTTTCTGTTTGCTTTTTGCAGTTTTACCGAAACTCCATCCGCAACGCGTTCTGAAAATCGCGAATCGCCAGCAACGCATCTGCTCCGGACATGCTGCCCTCGGCATTGAACGCACCGCTCATTTTGTCGGCCGACATAATACCGCGATCGACCATCAACGCCGCAGCGTTGTAGGCAAAATGATCGCTGCGCAAATCCGGAAAACGCGATTGGCCGCCAAAATATTTCGTCCCCAACGTCTTGTCGCCCGTCGCGAGAATGAGAATTTGCTGGATCGTTGTGGCATAATTGGCGCGGGTGATTTTCTCGTCCGGATGGAACGTGTGATCCGGGAATGCCTCCATGCCGCCGAGCTTGATGATGTCGACGATCCAGTTTTTCGCCCAGTGGTTGCCGATGTCGGTGGCATCGGGCAGTTTTTCCGCCTTGGGTTGCTCCATTTTAGTCGGGTCATCCGGCGCTTTGAAGCCGGTATCATACTCCGGCGTTTTCTTTTTGGCAAAAACTTCGGCCAGCTTGAGCTCCTCCAAGAGCAGAACCGCAAGATCGGCGCGGTCGATTTCCGGAATCAACGCGATCTTGGCGCCGATTTTCGTTCCCGGGGCGGCGCGCTGAATTTTCTGCACGATCTGCCATTGCGCATCGGCCTTGCCGGCGTACTCACTTTTCATCGCGATGGCTTTGCTATACGCATTGGCCGACATATCGAATTGATAGGCGTTTTTGTAGGCTTCACCCATATAGAACCACGCCTTGTCGCTGTTGGGATTCAGCTTCAGCGCCTTCTCATATTGCTCCACCGCGTCCTTGATCCAGTCATCGCCCTTCATGCGCATGGCCAGAACGCGGCCTTTGATGATATGACTCTCAACCGACTTGTCGTTTTTGCCGATCGCCTCGTCAACGGATGAGAGCGCTCTATCGTACAAGGCCTGTTGCGTTTTCGCGTCCGGAGCGCCCTCGGCTTCGATGGCCAGCGCCAAGCCCAGGCCGGCATGCGCCTCGCCATACTTCGGGTCGAGCGCTTTGGCCCGCTCAAACTCTCGTTTCGCCTCTGCAAGGTTGCCGCGATCCAGCTCGCGCATGCCCTGGCTGAAATGATTGTCCGGCGTATCGAGCACGGATTCTTTCTTCAACGCTTTCGAGCCGCAGCCTGCCACTGCCAGGATGACAAACAAAGCGAGCGCCGCAGCGATAAATTGGGAAATGCGCCTTCCCATCGTCAATCTCCTTGGTTAAGTTTGATATGGTTCTGTGAAGCGTAAGGCGTAATACTTTTTACGTCTTTACTTCTTACGTTTTACTTCATCACGTTTTAATCCACAATGAACATCACACGGCACTTGTCGAGAAAATTCTGGGACTGTGCTGCGCCGTGAATCCGCTGGGCATCGGCATTAGCCAGCACCAAATCAGTCTTGTTGTTGCCGGTCGCGCGCAACGCCTTGATGACGAGCGGGTTGTTAGTGACGCGTTGATTGTTGCGTGCTGCGTTCACATCTTTGTCATAGCCAACCATGCCCTGCTGCACAGCAAACTGCCGGCTGACGTACCGCGAGCCGTAGACTTCGTTGCCGTTTTCATCAACAACTTTCGGCGCCATGGCCGGCATGAGGCCCAAGCCTTTGGCGTCAATAACAAGGCCGGTAAAAGCGCCGCCGGTCGTGCCGCCTGCTTGGCCGCCGGAACCGGGATTCACCAATTGCACGCCGGGAGGCACCGGCTTACCTTGAGGCCAAGCCTGCCCACACATCGGGCACAACGGCTGCGCCGAGATCAAGCGGCCGCCGCCGAAATTTTGCGGCAACAAAGCATCCGCCAGCAAACCGTTCAACGGCACCTCGATTTCGACTTCAACGGATTGATCGGACATGTAGCGGGTATCGACGATCGTAAAGCCGCGAATAACGCCTTGAATCTTGGTGTTGATCACGTCATTTTCGATCATGGCATTGCGCACGGTCGTTTCCGAGGTGAGGTTGACGCCTTGCACGGTTTGCAATAAATTGCGCAGCGCCGCGAGCTTGGCCGCTTCGATGGCGCCGGCGCGTTGCGCGCCCGCAGGCTGATCCGGATTCGGGGCGCCGATTCCCGTGGCGCGAATTTTCTGCTGGCCCCAATCGACGACGCCGTTATCGCCGACTGGCTGCGTATACTGACCAAAGGCCAAGCTGACCGCCAAAATCCCAATGGCCGAACCCGTTCGTAATGCATTCACAGTGTGTTTCAAGAACATGTTTGTCCTCCGAATAATAAGTCGCCAATACGTTTATCAGGTGGCATGGTTGCAAACCCGCCACGGTTCAAAAACCGCTTCCAAAAAATTATAACTGTAAGAATATTGCCTCGGTTGGAAAAAGAGGGGAAAATTTTTTCCTGCCGCAATGGGGAACGACGTTTTGGCTCCGAGCAGGCGCGATGCCGTCGTCCGGCCGATGCCGAACCGACCGGCGGCAATTGAGGCCTCCGCGCACAAGTTGCTGCACCAGCCTGACACCATAGCGCGTCAGTTGTGCCTGCCGAATGACCTTGGGTACTTGATGACACTAACGTGTTATCTTCAGCCAATCTGAATCAAGAGAAATTAAAAATCCCTCCTTGCGGACGGACTATAACCATAGAGCGAGCGAATGACGGGGCTCGAACCCGCGACATCCGGCTTGGGAAGCCGACGCTCTACCAACTGAGCTACATTCGCTTTTAACGTTTTAAATCCATCATATAAAGTTAATCTTCTTTTGAAAAAAGTCAAGATAAAAAATGATTTGACAATAACAAACTTTATCGTTATGATTTACTGCCACGGCTAAAAAGGCCTCGCGCCTGCCTCGGATTGAGTTGAAAAATTTTAAAAATCATGGCTGACCTCTCATTTGAAAGACAGCGAATGACAAACGAATACGTGATCGGCGTGGACGTCGGCACCGGCAGCGTGCGCGCCGGCGTCTTTCATTTAAACGGCACGATGGTTTCGCACGCATCCAAAGAAATTGTCCTCTGGCGCCCGCAGGAACATTTTGTCGAACAGTCATCCGAAAACATCTGGCGAGCAGCATGTTTTTCGATTCGCGAAGCGCTGCAGAAAGTGGGTATAACTCCGTCTTCTGTAATTGGAATTTCTTATGACGCCACTTGTTCGCTCGTCGCTCTCGGCGCAAATGACAAGCCCGTTTCCGTTTCGCCAACCGGCAATCCGGAGCAAAACGTCATCGTCTGGATGGATCATCGCGCTATCGCGCCGGCCGCGCGCATCAATGCCACCAAGCATCGCGTACTGAAATACGTCGGCGGTAAAATCTCTCCCGAAATGGAGCCGCCAAAACTTTTGTGGATCAAAGAAAATTTGCCCGCGACTTGGAGAGACGCTGCCAGGTTTCTCGACCTCGCCGACTTCATGACGTATCGCTCCACCGGCATTGACGTGCGCAGTCTTTGCACCACCGTGTGCAAATGGACTTATGATGGCGAGAAGCTGCAATGGGATCACAGCTTCTTCAAAAAGATTGGGCTCGAAGCGCTTCTCGCTGATAACAAGATCGGCACGGAAGTTTGGCCGATGGGAAACTATATTGGCAATTTGACGAAAGAAGCCGCGGCAGAGTTGGGATTGACGACTCAAACCAAAGTCGCGGTCGGCATCATCGATGCACATGCCGGCGGCATCGGCGTTATGGGAATGGGTTTTGAAAAGACTCCCACGCCCTCCGATTTGGAAAAAATCCTGGCGCTCATCGGCGGCACTTCATCTTGCCACATGGCCGTGTCGAGGGAGCCGAAATTTATTGCCGGCATCTGGGGCCCGTATAAAAGCGCGATGATTCCTGGCTTGTGGCTCACCGAAGGCGGGCAAAGCGCCACCGGCTCGCTGCTCGACTTTATCATTCGGAACAACGACAAATTTGAGTTGATTACCAATGAAGCGAAAAAGAGAAACGTGACCGTTTACGAATATCTCAACGAAATCGTGGCCGAATTGAAAAAACGCGAGAAGAAAGGGCCGGAGCTGGTTAAAGACCTCAACATGCTTCCTTATTTCCTCGGCAATCGCTCGCCGAATGCCGATCCGACGGCGCGCGGCATGATCAGCGGTTTGACGCTGAATGACGGCGTCGAAGCCGTTGCCAAACTTTATTACGCCACGATTCAAGCCATTGCTTACGGCACTCGTCACATTATCGAAGAAATGAACCGGCACGGCTACAAGATCAAGCGCATTCACGCCTGCGGCGGCGGCACGAAAAATCCCTTGTGGCTGCAAGAGCATGCCGATATCACCGGCTGCGAAATCATTCTTCCCAAGGAGCCGGAAGCGGTGTTGCTCGGCAGCGCGATTTTAGCCGCCGTTGGCGCCGGCAAATTCAATTCGATAGAAGCAGCAGCCGTGCAGATGAGCGGAGTAGGGGAGAAGTACATTCCAAACAAAAAGCACGCGCGATTCCACCAGGCAAAGTATCAAGTGTTTAGGAAGATGTACGAGCATTTTAAGGAATACAAAAGCAGCCTCGAGAAATTTTGAGACTAAAGTGAAGTCGGACTTGCGCACGACAATGCTTAAAGTTTTTGAGAACACGCTGCGCAAGTCCGACTTCGCCAAATTCACTTTGTCTCCAAATAATCCTTATCCGGCAATTTCGGAAACGCTGCGTGCGGCTCTTTTTGATACCAGAACGCGACGGAGGCAATATCATCTTGCAGCGGCAAATAACGCCCGCCGGAGCGCCAGCCCAGCGCTTGAATCGTCACCCGTAAATCTTTCTCGAAACGGATCGGATCCATGATGTGCCAGCGATACAGTCCGAAGCGTTGCTGCGAGCTGTAGATGCCATCCGGCCGAATAACTTGCGGCAGGCCGGCATACGGCGTGGTGAATTCCTGATATTGTTTCGTCGCGCGATTCTCAAAATTGTACGAGCCGCAAAAATAATCTTCCGTGCCCGTGCCGCAAATCGTCGGAAAATCCTTGTCGCCATCAATATAAAATTTGATTTCGCCTTCGCCCCACCAGCCGGTGCTATTGACACCCCACGCCATGTACGTGCCGACGTAATGGCCCCAGCCTTTCACGCCGTCTATAATCGTGTAAACGTCTTTGTATGGCACCGGATTGACGCGGCGAAACTGCGCGTGAAAATACGCCGCGTCTTCGGGAATTTCGGTTAAAGTGTAATCGATTTGATAATATAGAGTGACGTCTTCGTCGGCGATATTTTCCATCGTGATCTTGCACGATTGGCGGAACGGCATTTCCCAGTAACTATTAAACGCGCTGCCGGGATTCACGCAAATGGCGAGAGAAGAAAGCTGCGCGTAACTTCCCCAGCCGCACGCGAAGAAATCTCCGACTGGCGCTTCGACCGATGGCTCGGTTTCGCCGTCCCAATACATTCGCAAAATAAGAAAGCGCCAATTGCCGGTCGGCGTCATCCAAATGTGTTGAATCGCGCCGGCCTCTTTGATTTCCGCCAGCGTGAACGTTTCATTGGTTTTGATGCGAATCGACGGCGAGATTTTCCATCCCTGCCCCAGATCGCGCGCCGCTTTTTCGCCGGTGCCGGTGGTGGCCATGCCGCCTTTGCCTTTTTCACCGGTAAAATTTTCCGGACTGATCGAGCGTGTTTTGGCTTTTGATAGTCGCGAGAGATTGCCCAAGTTCATGTTCAAGCCGTTGAAGGATTGTTGCGCCGAAAGCTCGTTTACTATGACAGCGCCCAAAAGCAGCACCGCAAAAAGCAGAATGATGTTGTTCATATCCACTCCTCCTCAGAAAAAGTTTTTAAATATTCAAGTAAAGCCGAATCAACGTCGCAATCTTATCCGCCGAATCTTCCGGCTTCACCTCGAACCATTCCACGCCGCTCATCTTGCGGAACCACGTCATTTGCCGCTTGGCGTAATTACGGGAATGCTGTTTGATTAAATCGACCATTTCCTGATAAGAAATCTCGCCGTGCAAATGTTGAAAGACTTCTTTATAGCCCACAGTTTGCAAGGCATTGAACTTCGGCGTATAACCCATTTCCAACAAGTTCTTGCATTCATCAACCAAACCCTCTGCCAGCATTCTCTCGACGCGCTGGTTGATGCGCTCATAAAGTGCGGGCCGGGGCATGTACAAGCCGATGATTCGATAGATAAATTCTGCCGGTTCATCGGGATGCCGTTGCCGCAGCTTGCTGGCCGGCTTGCCGCTCGCATAATAAATTTCCAACGCGCG